>DASTYR010000254.1:0-2722 GCA_035764795.1 Solirubrobacterales bacterium
TGCTGATCGTCGGCAGTCGGGGTCTTCACGGCGTCCGTTCGCTCGGGAGCGTGAGCGAGCGGGTCGCCCACAAGGCGCGCTGCTCGGTGCTCGTCGTCAGACCGCCGCAGGTTCCGTGAGCAACCGCCTGCTGGCAGCCGGCGTCCTCGTGGCGATCGGCGCCGGCGGGCTGCTCCATCTCTCCGCGCAGCCCGCGGCGGGCGACGCGATCTGGGCGGTTGCCACGACCGTCGTTCTCGTGCCCCTCGCGATCTCGGTCGGACGCAGCCTCGTGCGCGGCGACGTCGGGGTCGACGCGATCGCGTTGGTAGCCATGGCGGCATCGCTGGCCCTTGGCGAATATCTCGCGGGCGCTGTCGTCGGCCTCATGCTTGCCGGAGGGAACGCGCTCGAGGACTCCGCCGCCGGCCGTGCCCGCCGCGAGCTCACAGCTCTCGTCGGACGAGCACCTCGATCGGCCTCGCGTCGCGTCGGCACAACGGTCGAGGAGGTGCCGGTGGATGCACTGGCGGTGGGCGATGTCGTCGTCGTCCGACACGGCGAGGTCATTCCGATCGATGGGCTCGTGATCAGCGCGGAAGCGGTCCTGGACGAATCGGCACTCACGGGTGAGCCGCTGCCCGTTTCCTACAGGCAGGGCAGTCCGGTCCGCAGCGGGTCGGCAAACGCCGGCGATGCCTTCGAGCTTCGAGCGACGAGGCCGGCATCCGAGAGCGCCTACGCCGCGGTTGTCAGACTCGTGCGCGACGCGGAGCGGCACAAGGCGCCCTTCGTCCGTATGGCCGACCGCTATGCGGCGTTCTTCCTGCCGGTGACCCTCGCCGTTGCCGGTCTCGCCTGGGGCTTGAGCGGCGATCCCGTGCGCGGCCTCGCCGTGCTGGTGGTCGCAACCCCGTGCCCACTCATCCTCGCTGCTCCGGTCGCGATTCTCTCGGGTGTGTCGCGCGCCGCCCGAGCGGGCGTGATCGTCAAGGGCGGTGCCGCGATCGAGCAACTCGGCGAGGCACGCACCGTCGTCCTGGACAAGACGGGGACACTGACGATGGGAACGCCCGACATCGATCGGATGATCCGGTTCGACGGCCTGAACGAGACTGAGATGCTCCGGCTGGCCGCATCGGTCGACCAGCTGTCTGCTCACTCGCTGGCAGAGGCGCTCGTCCTCGGCGCACGCCGACGCGACCTCGCCTTGGCCTTCCCGGACGATGTCGACGAGGAGCCCGGGCAAGGCGCTGAAGGAACCGTCGACGGCCGACGTGTCGCGGTGGGCAGCGAGGAATGGCTGAGGACGCGCGGCTACGCCATCCCACCCGTTGCGGTGCGAGAGCTGGACTCCGGCAACGGCGCCGGTCGTGCCAAGGTGCTTGTCGGTGTAGACGGGCGGCTTCTGGGGGCGATCGTCATGGCCG
This sequence comes from Solirubrobacterales bacterium, assembly GCA_035764795.1. Lineage (GTDB taxonomy): Bacteria > Actinomycetota > Thermoleophilia > Solirubrobacterales > 70-9 > VRUE01. The sequence goes on from DASTYR010000254.1 coordinate 1,410, forward strand.
ATCATCTCCGTCCGGACGCGCCCGACCTGATCGCCGGCCTGCGCGCCGCCGGCATCCGCCACGTCGCCCTGGCAACTGGTGATCGGGCCGTCGTGGCCGAGGCGAACGGCCGCGAGATCGGCGTCGATCGCGTCTACAGCGAGCAGACCCCGGAGCAGAAGCTCGAGCTCGTCCGCTCCCTCCAGGAGACGCCCGACCTCCGACCGGTCGTCATGGTCGGCGACGGCATCAACGACGCGCCGGCGCTCGCCCTCGCGGACGTCGGCATCGCCATGGGGACGGCCGGGGCGACGGTTGCCTCGGAAACCGCCGATGCCGTCATTCTGGTCGATCGGGTTAGCCGCGTCGCCGACGCCATTCGCATCGGCCGGCGCTCGTTGCACATCGCCCGGCAGAGCGTCATCGCCGGAATCGGGCTGAGCCTGATCGCCATGGGCTTTGCCGCAATGGGCCTCATCCCACCGGTGTACGGCGCGCTGCTTCAGGAGGGAATCGACGTCGCCGTGATCCTCAACGCCCTCAGGGCACTACGCGGTGGGTAGTAATCCGCACCTCGAATCGGCGCTCGTACCGATTCAGGCAGCTACCTGCGGACGAATCATTCGTACCGAGCACGCCCCAAGGAGGTCGAGAATGCAGCGACTCGCAGTCATCGCAAAGCTCAAGCCGGACTCCGAGGAACGAGCGGCAAAGCTGATCGAAGAGGGCCCGCCCTTTGATCCCAGCGAGATCGGGTTCCAGAAGCATTTCGTGTTCCTCGCGAGCGACCAGGTCGTCTTCGTGTTCGAGGGGGGCAACCTGAACGAGCTCGTGGCCAAGGCACTGAAGGACCCTTCGAGCACCGGAGCCCTGAGGAGCTGGGAACAGATCATCGAGGGGATGCCGCATGTCGCCCGCGAGATGTACAGCTGGCAGGATGGCGCCCACTTGACGGCTTCGTGGGACTAGCGCCTCGAACTCGGGGACTTCGCCGCCAGCGAAGACGGAAGCTCAGCGGCGAAGGACTAGGAGCCCCGTTCCCAAGAGAAGACCTGCTGGGCCTTGCGCGGTGCGCCGGCCATCGCCTCGTGCCAGGCACGAGACGCCGCATGCAGAGTCGGATCCTCTGCCGAGAGCTCGATGGGAGGCTCGGTGCCCGGCGTTTCGAAGTCGAAGATGACCTCATGCTCGGTCAGCCAGACCGCGTGGCGCTTCAGGTGCGTCTTGTCGATGTCGAAGGGCGGCCCAAGGTCGAGGAGCTCTTCGGCGCGCTTTCTCGCACCATCCTTGAGTGGAACAACGACAACGAGGCGGCTCACGCCGGCGCCGCCGGA
>DASTYR010000255.1:0-2424 GCA_035764795.1 Solirubrobacterales bacterium
TGGCGCCGACGACGAGCATTGCCCGAACGTAGTGGTTCTTCCATCTAATCACGCGCGCTCACCTCCTTCCGCTGGGAGACGTTGGCCACAGGAACGCGCGCGGCCGTTGTGCCTCAACCAACGGTTTTGGAGGGACTTTGCTACAGCCTCAACAGAGGGATAAAGCGCCTTTTCGCCGGTTTGTAACCGGTATGAATGGGTGCTCGAGCTAGGCGCTGTCGGCGCCGACCAGCTGCAGCCGCGGGTGGTCGAACTCCGCCTTGAAAGCGGCGACGACCTCGGGGTCGAACTGCGTGCCGGCACAGCGCTCGAGCTCCGCGATGGCGCGGTCGTGCGAGAGGCGGCCGCGGTACACGCGATCGGTGGTCATCGCGTCGTACGCGTCGGCGACGAAGAGGATCCGGGCGCCGAGCGGGATGTCCGCTCCGGCCTTCTGCTCCGGGTAGCCGGCGCCGTCCCAGCGCTCGTGGTGGTGCAGGACCCACGTCGCCACGGGCTCGACGCCGAGCGAGTCGAGCATCCGGTAGCCGATCTGGGGATGCCGCTCGAGCACGAGCCGCTCGGCCTCGTTGAGCGGGCCGGGTTTGCGGAGGATCTCCTCCGGGATGGCGAGCTTGCCGAGGTCGTGGAGGCTGCCGGCGAGGCGTGTGAGCTCGATCGCCTCGGTGTCGAGGCCCATCCGCTTGGCCACGCGGGCCGCGAGCTCTCCGACCATGTAGGAGTGGCTGCCCGTGTAGGCGTCGCGGGCGTCGACGGCGTGCGCGAGGCTGGCCGCGGCACGCAGTCGGGCGGCGCGGTCGGGGCCCTCGGCGAGTCGGCGCAGCTCCTGGATGCCGGCGATGTCGGGCCGGTAGACGCGCACGGTGTTCTTGCCCTGCTCCTTCGCCATGTAGAGGGCGCTGTCGGCGACGCGGACGAGGTCGGCGCGCTCGACGCCGTGCTGCGGGTACGTGGCGACGCCGGCCGACATGCTCAGGAACTCGCCGCTCTCGAGCGGCTTCTCGGCGAGGCGCTCGATGACCGAGCGCGCGATCGAGAGGCCCTCGTGCTCGTCCCGCCGGGGCAGGAGGAGGGCGAACTCGTCGCCGCCGAGCCGGAAGGCCTCGCCGCCCTGGCGCAGGCGGGCCGCCACCTGCGCCAGGACGCGATCGCCGATCGGATGGCCGTGCCGATCGTTGACCTGCTTGAAGTTGTCGATGTCGAGAAGGACGAGCGTGAGCGCGAAGCCCTCGTCCTGCGCCTTGTCCAGGTCGTGCTGGAGGCGCTCGTGGAAGTGGCGGTGGTTGCCGAGCCCGGTCAGCGGGTCGGTGAGGGCCAGGCGCATCGCCTTCAGCGCGCTGTGCACCGAGCGCTGGTAGAGCGCGATGGCGACGAGCGGGCCGACGAGGGCCGTGGCGAGGAACGGCGATCGCTCCCACAGGACGGCCAGCATGAGGCTGACCGAGGCCATGATCGAGAAGGGAACGACCGTCCAGTAGATCGAGCGCTCGAGCAGCGGCATGAACGGCTCGCGCGACCAGCGCGAGATGATGCCTGCCGTGAGCGGGATGTTGATGGCGTAGAACGCCGCGGCGGCGAGGATGACCTCGACGAAGAGCCCGCCGACCCCGTTGTGGGCGCCGATGAGCGCGGAGGCCGCGCCTGCGGCTCCGCCGCCGAGCGCGTAGACGGAGCTGTTGTAGGCGAGCCGGATGGCCGGGCGGCGCTGGACGAGCTCGATGGACGCCCGGGCGATGAACCCGATGATGACCGCCGGCGCCCAGCCGTAGATGACGGCCGCGCCGACGATGAACACCGCGGTGAGGGAGACGCCGCCCGACGAGATGCCCTCGATCGGGACCGGGTACGCCTCGACGAAGGTCGCCGCTACGGCAAGCGCGAGGACGCCTCCGAGCATCGCCATGCTCGGGGCGGAGAGCCCGAGTGACAGCACGGCGCCGACGAGGGACGCCGCGGCCGCCAGCGCAACGGGGACCAGAAGCGGGAGAAGCCGGGCGGTTTCTCTAGAAACCCCCGGCCTCGCCGCTTCACCCGACGCGCTCTCGGGCGAGCGAATCGGACGTACCTTCACTTGACTGGCTTACCAGTGCCAGCCCTCGGCCTCGCCAAGGAACGAGGCGAGGACGGTGGCCGCAACGAGCAGGTACGCCAGCTTTGCCTTCCAGTGCAGCATCTGATCTCTCCCATTGGTAATCGGACGCCTGACGTCACGTAGTATCCGGGCCGCGAGGCCCCTTCACATCCCCCGTCCGAGGGATTGCTCGAAAGCCCTGCTCATCCCCCGAAAGGGGCACTCGCAAAGTCTTTACGAAAGGCCCGCTTCGCGGAGCGGCCGGCGGCCCCACGCGAAACGGTCGGCGTACCACCCGGTGAGGGTGGTGAGCGTCGTCCCCTGGCTGGAGGAGTGCACGAACCAGCCCTTCC
>DASTYR010000256.1:0-8642 GCA_035764795.1 Solirubrobacterales bacterium
ACGCCGATGGGCGCCTATCGCGGCGGCCTTGCCGGGGTCCGCCCCGACGACATGGCCGCCCACGTCATCGCCGCCGTAGTCGAGCGCTGCGGCGTCGACCCGGAGCGGATCACCGACGTCTACTTCGGCGCCGCCAACCAGGCAGGCGAGGACAACCGCGACGTAGCGCGGATGGCGGCGCTGCTCGCCGGGCTGCCGGCGAGCGTCCCCGGCGCCACCGTCAACCGGCTCTGCGCCTCCGGCCTCGAGGCGGTTAACTGCGCCGCCCGCGCCGTCAAGCTCGGCGAAGGCGACTTCTACCTGGCCGGCGGCGTCGAGTCGATGAGCCGTGCGCCCTGGGTGGTCGAGAAGCCGGAGCGCAGCCTGCCCCGCGGGCCACAGACCATGCACGACACGACGCTCGGCTGGCGCATGATCAACCCCCGCATGGCCGAGCTCGGCGTCTCGACCGAGTCGATGGGTGAGACGGCCGAGAACGTCGCCGAGCGCTTCGGCATCGGGCGCGACGCTCAAGATGCCTACGCCCTGCGCAGCCACCAGCGGGCCGTCGCCGCCGTCGAGGACGGGCGCTTCGCCGAGGAGATCGTCGCGATCGAGGCCAGGCAAGGCCGCGAGACGAAAACCGTCGCGGTCGACGAGGGCCCCCGCGCCGATGCGTCACTCGAGAAGCTCGCCGCCCTGCGCCCGGTCTTCCGCGAGGGCGGCACGGTCACCGCCGGCAATGCATCGACCCTCAACGACGGGGCCGCCTGCACGCTGGTCGCCTCGGAGACCGGCGTCGAGGCGCTCGGCGCAGAGCCACTCGCCCGCGTCGTCGCCACGGGGGTCGCCGGCGTCGACGCCGCCTACATGGGCATCGGACCGCTCGAGGCGGTGCCGCGCGCCCTCGACGCCGCCGGTCTCCGCCTCGACCAGATCGACCTGATCGAGCTCAACGAGGCCTTCGCCTCGCAGGTGCTCGCCTGCGCCCGGGAGCTCGGCATCGACGAGGAGAAGCTCAACGTCAACGGCGGCGCGATCGCCCTCGGCCACCCGCTCGGCTGCTCCGGCGCCCGCCTCGCCGGCACGCTCGCCCGCGAGCTACGCCGCCGCGGCGGCCGCTACGGCATCGCCACCCTCTGCGTCGGTGTTGGCCAAGGCCTCGCGACCGTCTTCGAAGCGGTCTGACGCTTCCAGTGCGCCTTTTGTTCGTATAGCGAACATAAAGCGCACCGGAAGGGGTGGCTTAGTAGCCTCGCTCGCCGATGGCCGCCCCGAACCTGGAAGAGCTCGCCAGCGTCGACGGCAGGATCTCGCCGACCACCGAGGCGACGGTGCCGCTGCGCGACGACGGCCTCTACCGCGGCGACGGCGCCTTCGAGGTGATCCGGCTCTATGAGGGTCGCCCCTTTGCGCTCGGCGATCATCTCGACCGGCTCGAGCGCTCGACCGCCGCGATCCAGCTGGAGTTCGATCGCGCCGCGCTGGAGCGCGAGATCGGCGCCCTGCTGGAGCAGGCCGGCCCGGCCGAAGGGCAGCTGCGGCTGATCGTCACCCGCGGCGGCCGTCGCATAGCCGCCACCGAGCAGCTGCCCCCGCACGGCGAGACCCTGCGCGTGGCCACCGTCACCTACAGTCCCACCGTCATCCTCAACGGCGTCAAGTCGCTCTCCTACGCCGCGAACATGCAGGCGACCCGGCTCGCCCAAGCCCAAGGTGCCGACGAGGCGGTCCTCGTCCAGCCGGACGGCACCGTGCTCGAGCCTCCCACCTCCTCGATCTTCTGGGTCTCGCCGCAGGGCTCATTGCGCACGCCGGCCCTCGACAACGGCGTGCTCGAGTCGATCACCCGCGACCGTCTGGTCAAGGCGCTCGAGGTCGAGGAGGGCTCCTGGCCCGTTGCCGACCTGCGCGCCGCCAAGGAGGCGTTCCTCGCCTCGACCACGCGCGAGGTGCAGCCGGTCTCGGCGATCGACGGCAACGAGCTGGCCGACGCGCCCGGGCCGCGCACGCAGGAAGCCCAGGAGGCGTTTGCCGCGACGCTGGGCCGCGAGCTTCGAGCCACCGACTGACGACCGAATAGGAGCGAGATGGACTTCCAGCTGAGCGACGAGCAGCGACTGATCTCCGAGGCGGCGCGCGAATTCGCCGACAAGGAGATCGTCCCGCGGGTCCGCGACAACGACCGCGCCGGGCGCTTCGACCGCGAGCTGGCCAGCAAGCTGGGCGAGGTCGGCTACCTCGGCGCCCCGGTCGCCGAGGAGTACGGCGGCCGCGGTCTCGACTACTTGGGCTACGGCCTGATCGTCGAGCAGGTCGGCCGTGCCGACTCTTCGGCCCGCACCGTCGTCTCGGTCCAGACCTCGCTCGTCGCCGGCTCGATCGAGCGCTGGGGGACCGAGGAGCAGAAGCGCCAATGGCTGCCGCGGCTCTGCTCGGGCGAGGCGCTCGGCTGCTTCGGGCTGACCGAGCCCGACACCGGCTCCGACGCCGCCAACCTGCGCACCCGCGCCACCAAGACCGACTCGGGCTGGTCGATCAGCGGCCAGAAGATGTGGATCTCGCTCGGCAACGTCTCCGAGGTGGCCCTGATCTTCGCCCAGACCGACCCCTCGCTGAAGCACCGCGGCCTCGCCTGCTTCCTCGTCCCGACCGCCAGCGACGGCTTCGCCAGCCAGGAGATCCACGGCAAGCTCGGGCTGCGCTCGTCCGACACGGCCGAGCTCTCGCTCGACGAGGTTGAGGTTCCCGACGAGGCGATGCTCGGCGAGATCGGCGACGGCTTCAAGGTCGCGATGAGCGCTCTCGACAACGGCCGCTACAGCGTCGCCGCGGGCTGCGTCGGGATCTGCGAAGGCTGTGTCGAAGCGTCCGTCGCCTACTCCAAGGAGCGCAAGCAGTTCGGCGTCCCACTCGCCCGCTTCCAGCTCGTCCAGGAGATGATCGCCGACATGATCGTCAAGCGCGACGCCTCCCGGATGCTCGTCCTCCGCGCCGGGGCGCTCAAGGACGAAGGAAAGCCGAACACGATGGAGACCTCGGTGGCGAAGCTCTACGCGACCGAGTCGGCGGTCGAGTGCGCCAACCTGGCGATCCAGGTCCACGGCGGCGCCGGCTACGTCGACGACTACCCGGTCGAGCGCTACCTGCGCGACGCCCGCGTCACCACCCTCTACGAGGGCACCTCGCAGATCCAGAAGCTGATCATCGGGCGCGCCGCGACCGGGATCAACGCGATGACGCCAATGAGCGCGGAATGAGCTAGCGTCGCCCCGTGGCGGATCTGCTGCAGGTCGAGGTCGACGAGCACGGCGTCGCGCTGCTGCGGATCGACCGGCCAGAGGCTCGCAACGCCCTTTCGCCGGAGCTGATGGAGGAGATCGCGGGCGAGCTGGAGAGACTCGATCCCGATCCCGATGTGCGCTGCGTCGTCATCGCAGGCTCCGAGAAGGTCTTCGCAGCGGGTGCCGACATCAAGGCGATGAGCGAGCGCAGCTTCGAGCAGGCGCTGCGCCACCCGGCCGCCGCCTTCTGGCGCCGCCTGGCCGCGATCAAGACGCCGCTCGTCGCCGCGGTCTCCGGCTACGCGCTCGGCGGCGGCTGCGAGCTGGCGCTGGCCTGCGACATGATCGTCGCCTCCGATACGGCGCAGTTCGGCCAGCCGGAGATCACGCTGGGGATCATCCCCGGGGGCGGCGGCAGCCAGCGGCTTGCCCGCGTGCTCGGCAAGCAGCGCGCGATGGAGCTCGTCCTCACCGGCCGTCGCTTCGACGCCGAGACGGCCAGGGAGATGGGACTCGTCAACAAGGTCGCCAAGAAGGGACGCTGGCTCGAGGAGGCGCTGGAGCTGGCCCGCACCGTTGCCGAGCGGCCGCCGATCGCCGCCCGACTCGCCAAGCAGGCAGTGCTGACCGCCGACGAGACCGGCCTCTCCGCCGGCCTCGATGGTGAGCGCCGTCTCTACGAGCTTTCTATGGCGACCGAGGACCGGGTCGAGGGGATGCGCGCTTTTCTCGAGAAGCGGGAGCCGAGGTTCGAGGGCCGATGACGATCGAGCAGGTGGGAATCGTCGGCGCCGGGACGATGGGCACCGGCATCGCCTTGCTCTCCTGCCTCGGCCGCTACGCGACCCGCATTCACGATCCCGACGAGGCAGTGCTGGTCGGCGCCCAGACGGTTGTCGGCGACGCCCTCGCCGAAGGCGAGGAAAAGCACTGGAGCCAGGAAGAAGCCGAAGCGGCGAGCGGACGCCTGCGCCCCGCCGACACGCTCGCCGACCTGGCCGGCAGCGACCTGATCATCGAGGCGGCGCCCGAGAACCTCGAGCTGAAGCGCCGCCTCTTCGCCGAGCTCGCCGCAGTCTGCGGCCCGGAGACGATCCTGGCGACCAACACGTCCTCGCTGCGGGTCGCCGACATCGCCGCCGGCACCGCCCACCCGGAGGCGATCATCGGAATGCACTTCTTCAACCCGCCGGTGCGGATGAAGCTGGTCGAGGTCGTCGCCACCACCGCCTCCTCGCCGCTCGCCCTCGAGGCGGCGACGGGGGTCGCGCGGCAGATGGACCGCACGCCGATCCAGGCCAAGGACTCGCCCGGATTCATCGCCAACCGCCTGGCCCGACCTTTCTCGCTCGAGTCGCTGCGGATGCTCGCCGACGGCGTCGCCGACGCTGCGACGATCGACCGCGTCGTGAGGATTGGCGGCGGCTTCCGAATGGGCCCGTTCGAGCTGCTCGACCTGATCGGACTCGACGTCAACCTCGAGGTCGCCCGCTCCTTCTACGAGCAGGGTGGCAAGCCGGAGCGCTGGCGGCCGAGCCCGATCCAGGAAGAGATGGTCGCCGCCGGGCGACTGGGCCGCAAGGTCGGCAAGGGCTTCTACGACTACGCGTCGGGGCGCCACCGCGAGCGCGATCCCGAGATGGGCATCGAGGGGCCCACGCTCGACCGCGAGGAGCTGAGCCGTATCGACCCCGCCGGCCCGGAAATCCTCCCCCGCCTTCTCGCCCAGATCTCCAACGAGGCGGCCTTTGCCCTCGAAGACGAGATCGGCTCGCCGGCCGACATGAACACCGCCATGCGGCTCGGCTTCAACTGGCCACTCGGCCCCCTCGAGTTCACCGGCCTGATCGGCGCCGATCGAGCCGTCGCCCTGCTCGAAGAGATGCGGCAGCGCCTCGGCGACGCCTACCTGCCGGCACCCCGGCTCACTCGCGGCTGAGCTCGTGGAGGGCGATCGGGACTTCGAGGAGGCACGCCGGGGGCTGGTCGCGCCGTTCGAGCCACCTGTCGTCGAAGACGAGCGTGGGCGGATCGTGTGGGACCTTCGCCCCTACGACTTCCTCGACGAGGAGGCGCCCGAGACGGCCCACCCGAGCCTCTGGCGGCAGAGCCAACTGAACCGGATCGCCGGGCTGTTCGAGCTTGCGCCGGGCGTCTACCAGCTGCGCGGCTTCGACCTCTCGAACATGCACGTGATCGAGGGCGAGGAGGGGATCGTGGTCGTCGACCCGCTGGTCTCGGCGGAGACCGCGGCGGCGGCGCTGGCGCTGTACCGCGAGCACCGCGGCGAGCGCCCGGTCACCGGCCTGATCTACACCCACAGCCACGTCGACCACTTCGGCGGCGCTCGTGGCGTGCTGACGCCCGAGCAGGCCGACGCCCGCGACCTGCCGATCCTCGCCCCGGCCGGCTTCCTCCACCACGCGGTCGGCGAGAACGTCTTCGCCGGCACCGCGATGGGACGGCGGGCCGGCTACATGTACGGGGCGCTGCTCGAGCGCGGCCCCGCCGGCCAGATCGGCTCGGGCCTCGGCCAGACGACCTCGCTGGGGACGATCACTTTGGTGCCACCGACGCTGGACATCGTCGAGACCGGACAGGAGGAGACCGTCGACGGCGTCCGTTTCGTCTTCCAGCTGACGCCGGGCACCGAGGCACCCGCCGAGATGAACTTCCTCCTCCCCGAGCGCAACGCCCTCTGCACGGCCGACAACGTCGCCCGCTCGATGCACAACATCCTCACCCCGCGCGGCGCGCTGGTCCGCGACGCGCGCCTCTGGGCCCACTACCTCGACGAGACGATCGAGCTCTTCGCGGATGAGGCCGACGTCCTCTTCTGCGGCCACCACTGGCCTTGCTGGGGGCGGCGGGAAATCGCAGAGCTGCTCGAGCAGCAGCGCGACCTCTACGCCTACCTACACGACCAGACCCTGCGGCTGCTCAACAAGGGCCTCACCGGCCCCGAGATAGCCGAGGCGATCGAGCTGCCGCCGAGCCTCGCATCCCAATGGCACTGCCACGAGTACTACGGGTCGATCAGCCACAACGTCAAGGCGATCTACCAGCGCTACATGGGCTGGTTCGACGGCAACCCCGCCCGTCTCTGGGAGCACCCACCCGTCGAGCAGGCGCAGCGCTACGTCGCCGCGATGGGCGGGGCCGACGCGGTGCTGGCCGAGGCGAGGCGCTCGCTCGCCGACGGCGATCTCCGCTGGGTCGCCGAGGTGGTCAACCACGTCGTCTTCGCTGAGCCGGAGAACGAGGCGGCGCGCGAGCTGCAGGCCGAGGCGCTCGAACGGCTTGGCCACGGCGCCGAGAACGCCACCTGGCGCAACTTCTTCCTGATGGGCGCCCGTGAGCTGCGCGGCGGGATCGTCGGAACCCCGACCGCGACCGCCCCGCCCGACGTCGTCGCCAACCTCTCGGTCGCGCAGCTGCTCGACGCGATGGCGATCCGCCTCGACGGCCCGAACGCGTGGGACCATGACCTGCGCATCGACTGGGTCGTCGCCGACCCGGACGAGTCCCGCGCGATCACGGTTCGCAACGGCGTCCTGCGCCACCGGGCCGGCCGCCACGAGCCGCCTGCGCAGGCCGTCCTGTTCATCGACCGCGCGGCGCTGAACCAGATGGTGCTCCAGACCGCCGACATCGCCGCTCTGGCGGAGAGTGGCCGGCTCAGGGTCGAGGGGGAGGCCGAGAAGCTGGGCGAGCTGCTCGGCCTGCTCGACGAACCGGACCCGGGTTTCGCGATCGTCACTCCGTGAGTGCGCTCAGCCACGGCCGAGCCGAAAGAACACCTCGTCCTCATAACACCAGCTCCACTCCTCGCCGGGCTCGGCCGAACGGATGACGGGATGGCCGGTCTGCTCGTGGTGCGCCGTCGCGTGCCTGCCCGGCGAGTTGTCGCAGCAGCCGATGTGGCCGCAGCTCTGGCACATCCGCAGGTGAACCCAGCCCGTGCCCGCCGCCAGGCACTCCTCGCAGCCGGCGACCTCGGCGGGCAGATCGACCCGCTCGATTTCGGCGACGTGAGGGCAGGCGGAAGGCGTGCCCCTGACCCTAGCCGGTCGAGCGATTCGGCCATTCGTTGAGGCAGACAAAGAGTTACACTTATGTTACACACACGTGAAATCTCGTTCTCTACGCTGGAGGCATGGAGGCGATGCGCCAGAGCTGGACCGACGACCGACTCGACGACCTGTCCGGTCGGATGGAGCAGCGCTTCGACAAGATCGAAGCCGAGATGGACCAACGCTTCGGCAAGGTCGAAGCCGAGATGGACCAACGCTTCGGCAAGGTCGAGAGCGAGGTGCGTGATTTGCGCCTTCAGATCATCGAGACCGACCGCCACCGCCAAACCGAGTTCAATTCCCTGCAGCGAACGATGATCCAGGTCGGGGGCGGCCTGCTCGCCGCCAATACGGGTCTTATGGCCGCAGTGATCGGTCTCATGATCACGCAGTTGTAAAGTCGCGGCCATGACCGGGGAAGCTGGCGGCGAGCCGATCACGCAAGCGGGCCTCGAGGCCCTGCGAACCGAGGTCGAGCAGTTGGAAGGCCCGGCGCGGACCGAGATGGCGGCCCGCATCAAAGCGGCGCGCGACCTCGGCGACCTCAAGGAGAACGCGGAGTACCACATCGCCAAGGAGGACCAGGCGCACCTCGAGACGCGGATCAAGCGTCTGCGCCAACGCCTCCACAACGCCGTCGTCGTCGAGGCGGACGGCGCCACCGACAGCTTCGCCTTCGGCCGCACCGCCGAGGTGCTCGACGAGAGCAGCGGCGAGGTCAAGACCTGGACCCTGGTCGGCTCCACCGAGGCGAACCTGGCCGAGGGCCGGTTATCTGCAGAGTCGCCGATCGGTAGGGCCCTGCTGGACGCACCCCTCGGAAAGCCTGTCGAGGTCAAGACCCCTGGGGGTACGCGGACCTTTGTCGTGCAAAGCCTCGCCTAGGAGGACTGATGACTTTGGGTTCGACTAGGAACCCGGCGTCGGCGCTATCTCGGTCGGCTCGCCGCCCCGCATCCAGTGGGCCTCGGGCGAGGGCGGCGTGTCGCGCAGGTACCACTCTGCGTCGAGGGCGCCCATGCAGCCGGTGCCGGCAGCCGTAACGGCCTGGCGGTAGGTGCGGTCGACGACGTCGCCCACGGCGAAGACGCCAGCCAGGTTCGTCTTAGTGGAGCCCGGCTGGGTGACGATGTAGCCATCCTCGTCGGTGTCCACCTGATCGACGACCACCTCCGATTTCGGAATGTGGCCGATCGCGATGAAGGCACCCTCGGCTGCGAAGTCCTCGCTCTCGCCGGTCTCGGTGTTGCGCAAGCGGACGTGGTCGAGCTTGCCGTCCTCGCCCGCCACGAACTCCTCCGGGACG
>DASTYR010000257.1:0-7622 GCA_035764795.1 Solirubrobacterales bacterium
GAGGGCGAGGAGGGCCGCTTCTACGTCTGGACGCCGGCGGAGATCCGCGAAATCCTCGGGGATAGCGCCGGACCAGTGCTTGATTTCTACGGCGTCAGCGAGGCCGGCAACTTCGAGGGGCGCAACGTCCTGCACCGCGCGGGCGGCGCCGACGCGCCGGAGCCCGAGGGACTGGCGGAGGCGCGGCGGGCGCTCTACGAGGCGCGCGCCGGGCGACCGCGCCCGGGTCTCGACGACAAGCGCCTCGCTTCTTGGAACGCGCTGGCGATCGCCGCACTGGCCGAGGCCGGCGCGGTGCTGGGCCGTCGCGATTACCTCGAGGCTGCGCGGACGTGCGCCGACTTCGTGCTGGGCATGTTGTGCGACAAGGAAGGGCGGCTGCTGCGCAGCTTCAAGGACGGCGAGGCGCGTCTCAACGCCTACCTCGAGGACCATGCCTTCCTGCTGGAGGCGCTGCTGACCCTTTACGAGGCCAGCTTCGAGCGGCGCTGGTTCGAGCGTGGCCAGATGCTCGCCGACACGATGGTCGCCCGCTTCGGCGACCCCGAGCGGGGTGGCTTCTACTCGACCTCCGACGACCACGAGGCATTGATCGCCCGCCGCAAGGAGATCGGCGACCACCCGATCCCCTCCGGAAACTCCGCGGCGGCGCTGGGGCTGCTGCGCCTGGCGGCGCTGACCGGCGACCGCTCCTACGAAGGCCAGGCGATCGGCGTCCTGCGCCTCTTCGGACGAGCGGCGGCACGACAGCCCGATGCCTTCGCACACCTGCTGCGGGCACTCGACTTTCACGCTTCCCCGACCAGAGAGGTCGCCCTGATCGCGCCACGCGGGGCGGGCGGCCCAGCCGAGGCGCTGGCGGAGCTAGCCGGCGTCGTGCGGGCCGGCCACCGGCCGCACCTGGTGCTGGCCGGTGGCGCCGAGGGAACCACGGCCCCTCCCCTCCTCCGCGACCGCCCGGCGCTCGAGGGCAGGCCCGCGGCCTACGTCTGCGAGAGCTTTGCCTGCAAGGCGCCGATGGCAGACCCTGAGGAGCTCGCTCTGCTTCTTTGATAGAGATGCCTGCCAGTGCGCGGGTCTCTCTTCAGCTTCCCGGCCGGCCGCCGGGCCAAGTGGATTGTCTTCGCGGTCTGGTTCCTGGCGATCTTCGTCGCCGCCGGACCGGCTGAACTGCCCACCAAGTTCGAAGAGGCCGAAAACAACGAGTCGACGTCCTACCTGCCGGGCGACGCCGAATCGACCCACGCCCTGAACGCGACCGAAGCTCTCCAGAAGGGAGAACTGGCCCCCACCGTGATCGTCTACCGGCGCGAGTCGGGACTGACCGCGGCGGACCGGCGCACGATCGTCGCCGACGTCGAGGCGATGACCGAAGAGCGCTTCCCCGGCGTCGTCGCCGACGGGGCGACGGCCGCGGCAGGTGGCAAGGAGAACGGCGACGCGCCGTCGACGGTGCCGGGACAGCCGCGCGACTACGCGCCATTCGTCGGCCCTGTGGTCTCCAAGGACGGCAAGGCGGCCATCCTCACCGCCTACATCAATGCCGAAGGCGAGGGGGACCGGATCGTCGATCCGGTCCAGGACTGGCGGGACAAGGTCTCGGATCCCGGCGGCGGGCTGGAGGTCAAGATCACCGGCGGCGGCGGCTTCTCGGCCGACGCGATCGAAGTCTTCGAAAGCATCAACGGGACTCTGCTGCTCGCCGCGGTCAGCCTGGTCGTCTTCCTGTTGATCGTCATCTACCGCTCGCCGATGTTCTTCTTCATCCCGCTGGCGGCGGTGCTGTTCGCCGAGACCCTCTCGCGCTCGATCGGCTACGGCGTCTCCGAGCTCGGGGTGACCATCAACGGCCAGTCGAGCTCGATCATGTCGGTGCTCGTCCTCGGCGCCGGCACCGACTACGCCTTGCTTCTCGTCTCCCGCTACCGCGAGGAGCTGCACCGCACCGTGGACAAGCACGAGGCGATGCGCACCGCCCTTGCCTCGGCCGGGCCGGCGATCTTCGCCTCCGCGGCAACGGTCATCGCGGCACTTCTCTGCCTGATGCTGGCCAAGGTCAACGGGACCGCCGGCCTCGGGCCGATCGCCGCGATCGGCATCGCCTGCGCGGCGCTCTCGATGCTCACCCTCCTCCCCGCGTTGCTGACGATCTTCGGCCGTCGAGCCTTCTGGCCGTTCGTCCCGCACACCGGGACCACGGCCCCCAGCGCCGATTCGGTCACGGCCTGGGGACGCCGGCACGTCGTCGAGGGATCGGCGTTCGCCGCCCATCTCTATGTCGTCCTCGCCTGTCTGCTCGTGCTCTTGCTCCTGCCGCTGGTCCTGCTCAACTGGGTGCTGCGCCGGCTCAGCGGCCGCCGCTTCCCGTCGCTGATCGTCGGCCCGCTCGACCGGGCGATCTTCACCCCATACGAGGTTCGCCGCCACCGCAGCGAGGAGGTCGCCGACGAGACGCATGGCTTCTGGAAACGGGTCGGCGACCGCGTCGCGGCGGGGCCGCAGCGGGTCATGGTCGGGTCGCTCGCCGTGCTGCTGCTCTTCTGCGCCGGCTTCGCCTTCTTCTCGACCGAACTGACCAGCGAAGACTCCTACCGGACCAAGGTCGAGTCGGTAGAGGGGCAGGAACTGCTCGACAAGAGCTTCCCGTCCGGGACGACGGCCCTGACCGACGTCGTCGTCGAGGATCCCGCCGAGGTGACGGCGGTCAGTCGAGCCGTCTCCGAGGTGGACGGCGTCGAGTCAGTCTCACCACCGGTGGCCCAGGGTCCGCCCGGCGTCCTCATCCAGGCGACGCTGGAGCCGAACCCCTACTCGACCGAGGCCTTTGAACTGGTCGAGCCGATCCGCGAGGCGGCGCACTCGGCCTCGCCCACCGCTCTGGTCGGTGGTCCGAGCGCGATCGAAGAGGACGTGCGGGACGCCGCGGGACGCGATTCGATCGTCATCCCACCGATCATCCTCCTCGTCGTCCTGCTGATCCTGGTCCTGCTGCTGCGAGCGTTGGTCGCGCCACTGGTTTTGATCGGAACCGTGATCCTCAGCTTCCTGGCGGCGCTCGGGGTCGGCTACTTCGTCTTCGACGTCATCTTCGGTTTCCCCGGCTCCGACCCCTCACTGCCTTTGTTCGCCTTCGTCTTCCTGGTCGCGCTCGGGGTCGACTACAACATCTTCTTGATCGCCCGGGCACGGGAGGAGACCCTCGCGCACGGCTCCGAACAGGGCATCCTGCGGGCGCTTGCTGTCACCGGTGGCGTCATCACCAGCGCCGGCATCGTCCTCGCCGGCACCTTTTCGGTGCTCGCCGTCCTCCCGCTCACCTTCCTCACCGAGATCGGCTTCGTAGTCGCCTTCGGCGTCCTCCTAGACACCTTCCTGGTCCGCAGCGTCCTGGTCCCCTCGATCGGCCTCAGCCTCGGCAAGAAGTTCTGGGCGCCCTCGGCGCTCTCGAAGCCGGGTGCGAAGGACTAAGGGAAAGGGCAGCGACGAGGTGCCGGCCGGTTAGAGGACCGGCAGGAAGTTCTCGATCTCGTACGGGGTGACCTGCACCCTGTAGTCGTCCCATTCCTGCCGCTTGATCTCGACGAAGCGGCGGAAGGTGTGCTCGCCGAGCGTGCGCAGCACGAGCTCCGAGTCGGCCGCCACCTCGATTGCCTCGCCGAGCGTTGCCGGCAGCTGCTCGATGCCGCGCTGGGAGCGTTCCTCCGGTGAGAGGTGGTAGAGGTTCTGCTCCATTGGCTCGGGCAGCTCGTAGCCCTTCTCGATTCCCTCCAGGCCGGCCTGCAGCATCGCGGCGAAGCAGAGGTACGGGTTGCAGGCGGGGTCGGGGCAGCGCAGCTCGGCGCGCGTCGCCCCCTCCTTGCCGGGGTGGTAGAGCGGCACGCGGATCAGCGCCGAGCGGTTGCGCCGCGACCAGGCCAGGTAGACCGGCGCCTCATAGCCGGGCACGAGACGCTTGTAGGAGTTGACCCACTGGGCGAAGAGCGGTGAGATCTCGCGGGCGTGCTTGAGCTGCCCGGCGATGAAGGCCTTTGCGGTGGCCGAGAGGAAGTACTGGTCGTCGGGGTCGAAGAAGGCGTTCTTGCCGTCCTTGGAGAGCGACTGGTGGACGTGCATCCCCGAGCCGTTCTCGCCGAAGAGCGGCTTCGGCATGAAGGTCGCATGCCAGCCGTATTTCATCGCGTACTCCTTGACGACGATGCGGTACGTCATGCAGTCGTCGGCCATCGCCAGCGCGTCCTTGTAGCGCATGTCGACCTCGTGCTGGGAGGGACCGACCTCGTGGTGGGCGTACTCGACGTGGATGCCCATCTTCTCGAGAGCGAGGATCGTCTCGCGGCGCACGTCGGAACCGGCGTCAAGCGTGGTCAGGTCGAAGTAGCCGCCCTCGTCGAGGACCTCCGGCACGCCACCCTCGGGCTTGGCGGAGCGGAAGTAGAAGTACTCGAGCTCGGGGCCGATGTTGTAGGCGTCGAAGCCGAGCTCCTCGGCGCGCTTCAGCGCCCGACGCATGATCCAGCGGGGATCCCCCTCGTAAGGATCTCCGCCGGGGACACGAACGTCGCAGAACATGCGGGCGACTGCGTTCTCGCCCTCGGGCCGCCACGGGATCAAGGCGAAGGTCGAGGGGTCCGGCATCGCGATCATGTCCGACTCCTCGATCGGGTTGAAGCCGGTGATCGAGGACCCGTCGAAGCCCATGCCGCCCTCGAAGGCGTCCTCGAGCTCGGAGGCGTTGATCGAGAAGCTCTTGAGCTGGCCGAGGACGTCGGTGAACCAGAGCCGTACGAAGCGGACGTCGGCCTCCTTGACGATCCGCATCACGTCGGCGGCGCTCTGGGCCCTCTCTGCCATCGCGGCAACGATAGGCGAAGCGCCCGCAGCGGGTGCGCTCCAGGCGTGTTTCGGGTAGAGAAGGCCGGGCTCTGACGCTTGCGAAAGCGTCCGGAAAGAGGTATAACTTACTTCACGTAAGTTAGCGGTAAAAAGTAAAGTAAAGGCAACCTAAAGGCTCTGTAAAGCGGAATCGAGCCAAAGGCGGGAAGCTGTGACGGTAAAAACGGCAGTCAGCAGGTTTCAGATCCACGACGAGTTGACGGCTCCCGAGGAGAGTGCTCCCCTGATCAAGAGCATCCAGGCGGCCGGCGGCGCGGTGACCAAGTTCGTCGGCGTCCTCGCCGGCGCTCCCGCCGTGTTGCGCGCCTACACCCGGATGCGATCAGAGCTGAGGAGCGGCGTGCTTCCCCAGGCGACGCGCGAGCGCATCGCCCTCGCGGTCGCCGAGTACAGGCACGACAGCTACAGCATCGCCCAACACGCGAAGTCGGCGCGCCGCGCCGGTCTCGGCCTCGACGAGGTCTCGCGGGCGCGCAGCTTCACCTCCGGCGACCCCCGCGAGGCGGCCCTGCTCGCCTACCTTAAGGCCACGCTCGAGACGGACGGCTATCCCCCCCACCACCTCCACGAGGAGGCGCGGGAGATCGGCTGGAGCGACGAGGAGCTGCTCGAGGCGGTCGCCCATCTGGCGCTGAACGAGTTCCAAAGCCTGATCGCGGCGGCGGCTGCTCTACCCAAAGACCAGGCGACGCCCAAGGTGCTGCCCTCGGTCGCCTAAGCGCGCGGGAGAGAGTCGGGGCACCCCCCTCTCTCCCTGCTCAGTCGAGGACGACAGTTGCCGTGTAGAGCAGGCGGGCGGTGGAGTAGCGGCAGGCGTAGGTGGCGCGGGAGTTGAGGCGCTCGTGAGGTTCGCCCTGGCGGACGTCGGTCGTGTCCGTGCACTTGCCTTCTTCGCGGCTGGCGCGCCATATGTTGCGCCCTGAGAGGTCCTGCGCGAAGGCCGGCGCCCAGGTGGGGATCGTCAGGCCGACGATGTCGTTCTTGCGCACCGGCAACGAGGTTCCGAAGCGGACCGTCTCGCCCAGGTAAGGGCTGAGGACCTGGATCGAGCTCTTGCCACGCAAGGTGTAGCGCGGCGGCTCGGTGCCGGGTACACGGCGCAGGATCGCCAGCTGGGCCTGCGGCGGCATGCCGAAGAAGCCGTTGAAGAAGGCGCGCTGGGCGCTGGTCGGCTCGGCCAGGGTCAGCGTCCACGACTTGACCCGGCCGTCGCCGGGAACCCGGAACGGCAGCCCCGCCTGGCTGGTGGCTGCCTGGAAGCCGGTGACGCTGCCGACCGCCTGGCACGGCGTCTCGGGGCAGGAGGGATCGGGCGTGGCGGCGGTCTCGCCCAGCACCACCGTCGTGCGAGGCTTGGTCGCCGCGTCGGCCCCCGCGGAAAGGACGACGAGCAGAGCCAGGCCGACCGCGGCCACAAGCGCGAGCGTGACGCGACTCGAAAGCGACCTCACGACCCGCTGCGAATACGTCGACATCTGCTCCCTGCTCCTCTCGTGGAATGCCCTCGTCAGCGCGGAAGATTATCCGCGCCGGCGGCCGCTACCGCCGCGCGTAGCGCAGCTCGAGCGCGTAGCGAACCCGGCCGGAGCCTTCGAAGCCGAGCGCTTGGCGCGCCCCGTTGGTCAGGTCCCAGGAGTGGCCGGGACTGTATGGGCCGCGATCGATAACGCGAGTGACCAGCTGTCGGCCTCCGTACACGAACTTGACGCGGGTCCCGCAGGGGAGGCTACGGTGGGCGACGCCGACGGTCCCGAGCCTGAGGGTCTGCCCGCAGGCGGTCTGGTTGCCGTAGAAGCCCGGCCCGTACCAGGTGGCGCCAGCCCAGCGAAGCGGCGTGAAAGCGATCCCTGCACTGGCCTGAGACTGGGCGGCGGTGGCCGGGGAACTGCCAGGGGCCCCAAGGCCGCCCGTAGCGGCCTGCGCAGGCGCGGCGCTCAGGGCTACCACGGCGCAAAGCGCCGCCAGCGCGACCCGCATTCGATCTATCCGCCCAGGGCGGTTCCAGTTCTCGTTCATCTCTTTGCGACGCTTACGGGGTTAGCTGACGGGCTCGCGCTGAAAGAGCTGCGCTACGCGGCAGATGCCGGCGATTCGCCCCAACAATTGGGTCCCCCGCTCTCCGTGGTATGTGGACGGAGATTCAGCGGAAGTTGGTGCCAGGTTAGCAAACGTTAAGACAGAAAAAGATGCATAGATGGAAAGAGCCCCGTCGCCGGGGCTCTTTCCGTAGCGGGCCTGTAAGCCGGATCCTGTCGTGAGCGGCCATCCATCTCACCGGGACCGAGTCCCGATGGGGCCGCCGCAGCGGCCCTGCGGCCTACCTGGACCTCGCCGGGCAGGGTCGACGGTCCTGCTTGGCCTTGCACCGGGCGGGGTTTGCCTGGCCGCCGCGTCGCCGCGACGCCGGTGCGCTCTTACCGCACCATTTCACCTTTGCCTGTACGCGACTCACGTGTGGCCGCGCCAACGGCCGTGTATTTCTGTGGCACTTTCCCGCGGGTTTCCCCGGGTGGGCGTTACCCACCGCCCTCGCCCTGTGGTGTCCGGACTTTCCTCGAAGGGTTTTCTCTCCCCCCGCGGTCGCTCGGCCCGCAGTCCGATGGTAGCGCCCCGGCGCCATCCCGGATAGATCCTGCTCGCCAGCGCCTCAGGGAGACCACACCCACCTCTGCACCCGCGAGCTGCTCGTGTCGGCGATCCAGACGTTGCCCCTCGGGTCAACGGCGATT
>DASTYR010000258.1:0-3566 GCA_035764795.1 Solirubrobacterales bacterium
GTGGCGACATCATCCCGCCCATGTCCGGCATGCCGCCGGGCATGCCGCCGCCGGCGCCGTTCTCCTCCGGCGGCTCGGCGATGATCGCCTCGGTGACGAGGATGTTCTTGGCAATCGACGCCGCGTTCTCGAGCGCCGAGCGGGTCACCTTGGTCGGGTCGATGACGCCGGCCTTGATCAGGTCGCCGTACTCGCCGTTGGCTGCGTTCAGGCCTTCGCCATCCTTCAGCTCGCGGACCTTGTTGACCACGACCGAGCCCTCGAGGCCCGAGTTCTCGGCGATCTGGCGCACCGGCTCCTCCAGCGAGCGGTGCACGATGCGGGCGCCGGTCGCCTCGTCGGGATCGTCGAGCGAGTCGGGGTTGAGGTCGCTCTGCGCGTTTAGCAGCGCAACGCCGCCGCCCGGCACGACCCCCTCCTCAAGCGCCGCCCGGGTCGCCTGCAGGGCGTCCTCGACACGGTGCTTTTTCTCCTTCATCTCGGTCTCGGTGGCGGCGCCGACCTTGACCACGGCGACACCGCCAGCCAGCTTGGCGAGCCGCTCCTGGAGCTTCTCGCGATCGAAGTCGGAGTCGGTGTTCTCGATCTCCTGCTTGATCTGGTTGATCCGGCCTTTGATGTCCTCGCCCTCTCCGGCGCCGTCGATGATCGTCGTCGTGTCCTTCGACACCACGACGCGGCGGGCTTTGCCGAGCTGCGAGACCTGGGTGTTCTCGAGTTTGAGGCCCATCTCCTCGGTGATGACCTCGCCCCCGGTGAGAATGCCGATGTCCTCGAGCATCCGCTTGCGGCGATCGCCGAAGCCCGGCGCTTTGACCGCGACGCCGGTGAAGGTGCCGCGCAGCTTGTTGACCACCAGGGTCGCGAGGCACTCGCCCTCGACGTCCTCGGCGACGATCAGCAGTGGCTTGCCACCCTGCATCACCTGCTCGAGCACCGGCAGGATGTCCCGCACCGAGCCGATTTTCTGGTTGGCGATGAGGATGAATGGTTCCTCCAGTACCGCCTCCATGCGGTCCTGGTCAGTGACCATGTAGGGGGAGATGTAGCCCTTGTCGAACTGCATTCCCTCGGTGAACTCCAGCTCCATGCCGAAGGTCTGGCCCTCCTCGACGTTCACCACGCCGTCTTTGCCAACTTTCTCGATCGCATCGGCGATCACGTTGCCGATCTCGTCGTCGGCGGCGGAGATCGCGGCGACACGGGCGATCTGCTCCTTGCCCGAGACCTCCTTGGACTGCTTGCCACGCAGGTTGTCGACGACCTCGTCGACCGCCTTCTCGATGCCGCGGCGCAGGGCCAGCGGGTTGGCGCCGGCGGCGACGTTCTTGAGGCCCTGGCGGACGATCGTCTGCGCCAGCAGCGTCGCGGTGGTCGTGCCGTCACCAGCCACGTCGTTGGTCGCCGTGGCGACCTCGCGGACCAGCTGGGCACCCTGGTTCTCAAAGACGTCCTCGACCTCGATCTCGCGGGCGATCGTGACGCCGTCATTGGTGATCGTCGGCGCGCCGAACTTCTTGTCGAGCACGACGTAGCGGCCTTTCGGGCCGAGCGTCACCTTGACCGCGTTGGCGACCGCATCGACGCCGGCCTGCAGCGCCCCGCGTGCCTCCTCCTGGTACTTCAGCTCCTTGTGAGCCATCTGGGTTCAGTCCTCCTTGGTTTCTCTAAGTCCTGTTTTGACGCGGATCGCTAGCCGAGCTTGGCGAGGACGTCAGACTCGCGCAGCACGAGCAGTTCCTCGTCCTCGACGGTGACCTCGGTGCCGCCGTATTTCGAGTAGAGGACCTCGTCGCCCTCGCTGACGTCAAGCGGGATGCGCTTCTCGCCGTCCTCGTCCCATTTGCCGTCACCAACTGCGACGACCTTGCCCTTCTGCGGCTTCTCTTTGGCCGTGTCGGGGAGGACGATGCCGCTCGCGGTCGTCTCCTCCTCGATCGGCTTGACGATCAGCCGGTCCCCGAGGGGCTTCAGCTTCATCCGTAGACCTCCGTTATCGGGTGAGTTTCCTGGTTCAAAGCTTCAAATGGCGCCTCAGAGCCGTTTCCGCGGTCTCTGGGCGTTGGCACTCTATACATCGGAGTGCCAAGCCGCTTAAAGATAGCGCGAGGGCTCAGCCGTTGGCAAGCAGGCGACAGCCGAGCAGACGGGCGATGCCCTCGCCGCCGCGCGCCATCACCCAGTCGTGATTCCAGGCGAAGACCGGCCGGGCGAACGGCGCCACCAGGTTCATCCATGCCCTGGTGGTCGCCACGTTCCACTCGTAGAGGACCGCGGTGACGCCGTCGCGCTCGAAGAGCCGCCAGCGCCCGACCCCTTCAAGCTCGCCCACCGCCCTCCCCTCGATCAAGTGCGGGCGCTCGACCCGGGTCGTGGTCACCTCGAATTCGACCCGGTACGGGAGAAAGCTGCGCCACACCATGCGCGAGACGGCACCTAGCCGATTGCCATCGCCGGGGTGGATTTCGTCGGCGACCTCGACGCCGCGCCACCACTGCGGCCAATGCTCCTGCGCGTAGATCGCCTCCCAGACCGGCTCGCGCGGCGACTCCAGCAACCAGGTGGTGAGGAAGCGGTACTCAGCCATCGGGTTAAGCCAGGCGCCTGGTTATGCGCCGGGCAGGCACGCAACCGCCTAGTTGTGGCGCGGCGTCTCTCCGTTGCCGAAATGAGCCCCCGGCGGCTCGACGATTTGCGAGAAGCGGATCACGGTGACGACGTCATCGGTGGACACCGGCCGGCCGTAGATCTGCTCGAGGAACTTGATCTCGTCCTCGAGGCGACGGAACTCCGGGTTGTCGTGCTCGATGTCGCGCGGCGAGAGCTCGCCGACCTTCTTCGTCTCGACGTCGTCGATCACGGCGGCGAAGATTTTCTCCCGCGGACTGTGGCGGAAACCGACCGTGATCCACACCACCTGGCCGCGTTCGTACTTGCCGGTCTTGTCGCCGAGCCGGATCGTCGCCGTCTTGCGACCCCGCTTCAGCTGGTCGACGAAGATCGTCGAGTAGAAGTTCAGCACGTAGATGCCGCCGCGCATGCGCTGCGAGCGTATCTGAGGGGGACGGCGAGCGCAGGCGCCGCGCTCTTGGACGCAGGTCCGACTTCTTGGACGTTTGTATGGGGGGCGGGTGTAGAAGGGTGAGAGGCGGGTCGATGGGGGGTGGCGATGACCCTGGCCCTCCCCCAGCTTCGACTCAATCCCACGGCACCGATAGCCGTCCTGCTCGCGCTTCTGTTGCCGGCGCCCTTGGCGAGCGAGGCCAGCGCCGCCAGCTGCGGCGGCAAGCGCGCCACGATCGTCGGCACTGCCGGCAACGACGTGATCGTCGGCAAGAAGGCAAGCGACGTGATCTACGGCGGCGGCGGCAACGACCGCATCAGCGGCGGACCGAACGGCAACGACACGATCTGCGGGGGGCCCGGCGAGGACCGGATCAACGGCGGCCGCGGCTTCGACGAGCTTCACGGCGACGGCGGCGACGACTGGCTCAACGGCGGCTCGGGCTCCGACCGCGCCGAGGGTGGAGACGGCAACGACGCCCTCAACGGCGCCGAGGGCAAGG
>DASTYR010000259.1:0-13747 GCA_035764795.1 Solirubrobacterales bacterium
ACCTGATCGCGATTGTCGACGTCAACCGGCTCGGTCAGCGTGGCCCGACGATGCACGAATGGGACACCTCCTCGATGACGGCGCGGGCAAGCGCCTGCGGCGTGTTCGTGCAGGAGATCGACGGGCACGACGTCGAGGCGATCGACAAGGCCTACGCGGCGGCGTTGGAGAGCGACCGTCCGGCGGCGATCTTCGCCCGCACCAAGAAGGGCCGCGGCGTCGCCGCCGTCGAGGATCAGGAAAACGCCCACGGTAAGCCGCTCGCCGATCCCACCGAGGCGATCGAGGAGCTGGGCGGCGAACGGTCGCTGCGCGTCCAGGTCCAAGGACCGGGGGAGGCCGCCTCTTACGACCTGCCCCGCGAGAGCGTCGATCGGCCCAGCTACGAGCTGGGGGAGAAGGTCGCGACCCGCGCCGCCTACGGCGACGCGCTCGCCTGGCTCGGCTCGATCGACGAGCGGGTCGTCGCACTCGACGGCGAGGTCGGCAACTCGACCTACGCGGAGCGCTTCCACGCCGTGCACCCCGATCGCTACTTCGAGATGTACATAGCCGAGCAGCAAATGGTGGCCGCCGCGGTGGGGGTCCAGGTGCGCGACTGGAAGCCGTTCGCTTCGTCGTTCGGCGCCTTCCTCAGCCGCGCTTACGACTTCATCCGCATGGCGGCGATCTCCGAAGCCGACCTCAAGCTATGTGGCTCGCACGTGGGGGTCTCGATCGGTGAGGACGGCCCCTCGCAGATGGCGCTCGAGGACATCGCCTCGCTGCGCGCCGTGCACGGCAGCGTCGTCCTCTACCCGAGCGACCCCAACCAGACCGTCGCCCTGCTGGACGCGATGCGCGAGCACCGCGGCATCAGCTACCTGCGCACGACCCGCGGCGCCGCGCCGGCGATCTACGAGGCGGGAGAGAGCTTTGAGATCGGCGGCAGCCGCACGGTTCGCTCGAGCGACGACGACGCCGTGACGCTGATCGGCGCCGGCGTCACCCTGCACGAATGCCTGAAGGCAGCCGACGAGCTGGCCGGCAAGGGGATCGCCACTCGCGTCATCGACCTCTACTCGGTGAAGCCGGTCGATGAGGCCG
Source organism: Solirubrobacterales bacterium (assembly GCA_035764795.1). Classification (GTDB taxonomy): domain Bacteria; phylum Actinomycetota; class Thermoleophilia; order Solirubrobacterales; family 70-9; genus VRUE01. Next base: position 1,087 of record DASTYR010000259.1, read on the forward strand.
CCGTGCTGAAGGCCGCGGCCGAGACCAAGGCGATCGTCACGGTCGAGGACCACTGGCCCGAGGGGGGTATCGGCGAGACCGTCGCCGGCGTCCTCGCCGAATCCGACACGAGCACGCCGCTGACCCGCCTCGCCGTCTCCGGCAAACCCACCAGCGGCCCACCCGCCGAGCTCCTTGCCGCTGCTGGAATCGACGCCGCCAGCATCGTCGCCGTCGCCGAAGCCGCTCTTTAGCCCTTCTGTGGCGACTTATCCGTCAAATCCACGGATAACTCGCCCCATGCCCCCGAATTTAAGCGTTCGCTAACAGTTCGCTAATCTGCAACTCGCGGCTGCTGGGCGGGGTCTTGCGCGGGATTCGCCACGCAGGAGTCACCCTGTAGCCGCAGAAGGATCGCGAGCGATGGCCATAGGCAGGAAGCGAAACAGAGGCGACGAGCAGGTGCCGCAGAGGCGGCGCGGTGGTGCACCGATCGTCGAGCTGCGCGATGTGACCAAGGTCTACCCGGGCGGCCACATGGCGCTTGATCGCGTCTCGCTGGCCGTCAACCGGGGCGAATTCGTCTTCCTGGTCGGCCCGACCGGCTGCGGGAAGTCGACCCTGATCAAGACCTTGATCCGCGACCAGGTCGTGACCGAGGGCAGCGTCCGCATCGCCGGGCGCGACATCGAGGCCCTGCCCGAGAAGAAAATCCCCCAGCTGCGCCGCAACATCGGCACCGTCTTCCAGGACTTCAAGCTGCTGCCCGACCGGACCGTCTACGACAACGTCGCCTACGCCCTGCAGGTGATCGGCGCCAGCCGTGCCCAGATCCGCACCCAGGTGCCCGAGACGCTGCGCCTCGTCGGCCTCTCGACCAAGCTGCACAGTTACCCGGACGAGCTCTCCGGCGGCGAGCAGCAACGCGTCTCGATCGCCCGCGCCTTCGTCAACCACCCGCCGCTGCTGCTGGCCGACGAGCCGAGCGGAAACCTCGACCCGGTCACCTCGATCGGCGTCATGCAGCTGCTCTACCGGATCAACAAGACCGGCACCACGGTCCTCGTCGTCACCCACGATCGCGAGATGGTCGACAGCATGCGCCGCCGCGTGATCGAGCTCTACGAGGGCCGCGTCGTCCGCGACGAGGTCAGCGGCGGCTACACCGAGGAGTCGACGACCGAGTTCGGCCTGCGCATGCGCGCCGAGATGGGCGTCGCCCCCGAGGGCCAGACCAACGGCCACGACTCGCTCTTCTGATCCATGGGCCGACTCTTCTTCTTCATCCAGGAGGCACTGCGGACCCTGCGCCGGAACGGCGCCCCCTCCATGGCGGCGATCGTCACCACGGTCGTCACCGTGATCCTGCTCGGTGTCCTGATCCCGGTCTTCCAGGCGACGCAGGCCAAGAGCGACGAAGTGCGCGACACGCTCGAGACCCGTTTTGCCCTCTACGCCGATGCGACCGCGCGGGAAATCGCCGCCACCCAGCGGCAGCTCGAAGCCGTTCCGCACGTCGAGGAGGTGACGCTGGTCACCAAAGCGATGGCCTTGCAGGAGTTGAAGAGCGACCTCGACAAGGAGAAGGTCAGCGAACTGGGGATCGATGAGCTCAACTCCAATCCGCTGCCGGTCAACTTCAAAGTGAGGCCAGACGACCCGGCGAACCTCGAGGCGATCAGCGCCATGGTGATACCGCCGGACCAGGGCGGGGAGGCGAAGCCGCTCTCACCGATCATCGCCTACGAGTTCAACCGCCAGGAGGTGCGCGAGAAGGTCGAGCGGGTGACGGGCGCCCTGCAAATCGTCCTCACCGTGATCACGGCGCTGCTGGTCATCGCCTCGCTGATGCTGGTTGGCAACACGATCCGGCTCTCGATCTACACGCGCCGGCGCGAGATCGAGGTGATGCGGCTGGTCGGGGCGACTCGCTGGTTCATCCGCTGGCCGTTCATGATTGAGGGCGTCGTGGTCGGCTTCGCCGGGGGATTTGTGGCCATACTGATTCTGTGGCTGGGCAAGCTGACCGTCGTCGATCCGCTGAACAACGACATCGCCATCCTGGAAGCGCAGAACAGCACCACGCTCTCCTTCCCGCTGCTGGTCGCGATTCTCTTCGGCGCGGCTGTGCTGGTCTCGGCACTTGGTTCCGGCGTCACCCTGCGCCGCTTCCTCAAGGTCTGAGCGGGCCGAGGGCAGTGTGAGGGGCGCCAGGACTCTGGGCCTGATCGTGGCCCTGTTGGCGGCGTGCGCCGCCGGGATCTGGCTTGGCGGACACCCAGCCAAGCTGCCGGAGGAGCTGCGGGACGCCTTCGTCGACGACTCGGCCGGCCTCACCGTTGAAGCGAGCGAGCTGATCGAAGACAACTATTTCCGTGAAGTTCCGCACGCTGACCTGATCGACTCCTCGCTGCAGGGCATGGTCCGCGGCCTGCGCCGGGACTATCGCGACCGCTTCTCCGAATACTTCTCGCCGCGGACTCTGGTCCGCTTCAACGAGGAAATCGAAGGTCGGTTCTCGGGCGTCGGCCTCAGCGTCACCGAGGTCGAGCGCGGCCTGCGCGTGGTCCGCGTCTTCGCCGGCTCGCCGGCCGAGCGGGCCGGGATCGCGATCGGCGAGACGATCGTCTCCGTCGACGGACGCTCGATCGCCGGCCTCGACAGCGTTGCGGCGACGACCCGGATCAAGGGTCCGGAGGGGACCGAGGTCGAGGTTGGCGTGCTGCCCGCCGGGGGCGGCGAGGTGCGGCGAGTGCGACTCACCCGGGCCGAGATCGAGGTGCCGGTGGTGAGCAGCGGGATTCGACGCGCCGCCGGTGAGAAGCTCGGCTACGTGCGTCTTGCCGCCTTCAGCAGTGGTGCCCACGGCGCCCTGCGCGAGGCCGTCCGGAAGCTGCAGCGGCGCGGCGCCACCGGGCTGTTGCTTGACCTTCGTGCCAACGGCGGCGGCCTGCTGGACGAGGCGGTGCTGAGCGCGAGCGTCTTCCTGCCCGAGGGCGAGGAGGTCGTCTCGACTCGCTCCCGTACGCAGGGCGAGCGTTCCTACGAGACCCAGGGCGGGAACCTGCCGCGCCTGCCGCTCGTCGTGCTGATCGACCGCGGCACCGCGTCCGCCGCGGAGATCCTCGCCGCCGCTCTGGCGGACAACGCCGGCGCTCCCGTCGTCGGGACGCGTTCCTTCGGCAAGGGCGTCTTCCAGCAGGAGATCGGCCTCTCCAACGGGGGTGCCCTGAAGCTGACGATCGGCGAGTACTTCACGCCGGACGGGACGAACCTGGCCGGGAAGGGCATCCAGCCGGACGTGCGGGTCGCAGACGCGCCGGACACCCCCCGAGACGAGGCGCTTCAGCATGGCTTGACGGTCCTGGCGGCCGAGCGATGAGCTTCCGGTGCGCTTTTTGTTCCCTATACGCACATAAAGCGCACCGGAAGGGATTGGCGTGAGCAAGACCGACTGGCGCTACTACCGCGAGCGGCAGCGAGCGCGGGGGAGAGGCCGGCGGGCCGAGCCGCGCAACGCGCGCGAGGCGGTCGACCGGTTGTTCCAGGAGGAGCTGGGCCGTCGCGGCTTCAAGCCGCCGCTCGAGCGGGAGGCGCGCGGTGCCGCCGATCGCGCCGAGGCTGCCCCGGGGCGGCGCCGCGACCTGACCGCTCTGCCGACCTTCACGGTCGACCCGGCAACCGCCCGCGACTTCGACGATGCCGTCTCCGCCCAGCGCGACGGCGACACGATCCGGCTCTGGATCCACATCGCCGACGTCGCCGCGCACGTGCCGCCCGGGTCCCTGCTCGACCGCGAGGCACGGAGCCGCGCAAACAGCACCTATGCGCCGGGGACGGTGGAGCCGATGCTGCCGCACGCGCTCAGCTCCGAAGCCTGCAGCCTGGCGCCGGGCGTCGAGCGGCTGGCGGTGACCGCGGAGATCGAGCTGACGGAGTCCGGCGAGCCGGGCCGCGCCAGTTTCTACCGCAGTCGCATTCGCTCCGACGCCCGTCTCGACTACGACCAGCTCGACCTCGTCTTCTCTGGACGAGCCGCCGCGCCTGAGGCGGTCGCCGAGCCGCTGGCCCTCGCCCGTGAAGCCGCGGCGGCGCTGGGCGAGCAACGCGGCCCGACCAGCCTCGCGGTCGAATCCGCCGAGCCCGAGTTTCGCTTCGACGACGGGGGCGAACCGACCGCCGCCCGCGCCGTCGCCCAGACCGAGTCGCATCGGTTGATCGAGCGGCTGATGATCCTCACCAACGAAGCGGTCGCCCGCCTGCTCGAGCGCAAGCGCGTGCCGGCCGTCTACAGGGTCCACGCTCAGCCCGATCCGCCGCGCGTCGAACGGCTGATCGAGCAGCTCGCCGACCTTGAGGTGCCGACGCCGCCGCTGCGTGGCAATCTTGCACCGCGCCAGGCGGGCGAAGTCGCCGCCGAAGCGAGCCGCCTCGTCATGCAGGAGGCGGCGCGACGCGGACACGGTCGCGACGCGTATACCTCCCTCGTGCTCCGCTCCCTCAAGCAAGCCCTCTACAGCGAGCGAAACAGCGGCCACGCCGGGCTCGGCAGCGCCGCCTACTGTCACTTCACCTCGCCGATCCGGCGCTACCCGGACCTGATCGTCCACCGGGCGCTGCTGGCGGCGCTCGGCGAGGGGGAGAGGGCGCCAAGCGCCGCGCAGGCGCGCGACGCCGCCTGGCACTGCAGCGAGCGTGAGCGCGAGTCGATGCGGGTCGAGCGCGGCGCCGACGACATCTGCGCCGCCTTCCTGTTGCGTCGAGAGCTGGGCGAGCGGGGTGCGGAGGCCAGCTTCGAGGGCGAGGTGTCCGGAGTCATCCGCTCCGGGGCGTTCGTCAGCTTCGGCGGCGAGCTGGGGGAGGTCTACGAGGGCTTCCTGCCGGCGCGCCTGATCGGAGGAGCGGAGCGCTATGAGCTGAACGAGACCGAGACGGCGCTGGTTGGCGGCGAGACGGGCCGCAAGCTGCGGCTCGGCGACCCGGTGACGGTGCGGGTCGGGGGCGTCGAGGCGGCGCGCGGCCGGGTGGACCTGGAACCCGCGGGGGTCGACTAGATGGCCAAGAAGGACAAGAAGCGCGAGCCGGCCTCGGGGGACGTGGCGACGAACCGGCGGGCGCGTCACAAATTCGAGCTGATCGAGAAGGTCGAGGCAGGGATTGTCCTGCGCGGCTCCGAGGTCAAGTCGCTGCGAACCGGCAAGGCGCAGATGGGCGACGCCTACGCGGTCGTCGACGGCGGCGAGGTCTGGCTGCGTAACCTCCACATCCCCCCTTACGAGCCGGCGAGCCGAGAGAACCACGAGCCCGAGCGGCCCCGCAAGCTGCTCCTGCACCGAGCCGAGATCGAGCGCCTGGTGGGCAAGAGCGCTGAGCGTGGGCTGACCCTGATCCCGACCCGGATCTACTTCAAGGGGGGGCGTGCGAAGCTGGAGCTGGCGCTGGCCCGGGGCAAGGAGGGGCGCGACCGACGGCGCGAAATCGCGGCACGCGATGTGCGCCGCGAGGTCGAGCGCGAATTCAAAGGCCGAATGAGGTAGCGTCGAGGGCGCATGGCTGACTTCGTCAGCGACAACATCGAGTACTTCGTCGCGGGCCTTGCGATCGCGATTCTCCTGCTCTTGCTGGTGATCAGCGCCAGGCGGCGTCGCGACAAGGGGAAGGGGTCGGCGAAGGGCAAGCGCGCGAGCTCGGCCGAGGCCACGCAGAAGATTCCGGCCGCGACTCCGCCACCCGCTTCGGGAGCCGCCGGGGGCGCCAAGGAGAAGCGCAAGCAGGCACGCGAACAGCAGCGAGCGGCGCGCATGGAACACCGCAAGCGGCGCCAGGAAGAGGCAAAGCGGAAGCGTGAAGAGCGGGCCAGGAAGCGGGCGGAACGGCGCCACAAGCCCACGCCTGCGTCTGCGCCTGCGGGCACGCCCGCTCCGGCGCCCGCCTCGGCACCAGTTAGCGGCCGGAGAGCGAAGCGGCGTGCGGCCAAGGCAGAGCGCGAACTGACGGCGGCAAAGGCCGCCCAGGAGCGGGCGATGCTGGAGCAGCAGACGGCCCAGTTTGCGGCCGGCGCGCAGCAGCAGCCGCTCCAGCCGGGCATCTCGCCTCAGCCGGCGCCCCCCGCACAGGGCTTTCCTCAGCAGCCCTCACCGCAGCAGCCGCTCACCCCACCGCCGCCCACGGGCCCGCTACCACCGGCGCCGCCACCACCGGCCGCTGCGCCCGCGACCGGCCAGTACGACCCGGCGGCCGCCCAGCAACGCGTCCAGGACAAGGTGGCGGAGATCCAGCGCGAGGAGGAGCGGATCCGGGCCGAGGCCGAGCGGCGCATTCAGGAGGCCGAGCGTCTGCAGCAGGAAGCCGAGCAACGCCAGGCGGTCGCCCAAGCGACCCAGGCGACGCAGAGCATGGCGGCGGTGCCGCCGTTGGTCGCGACTCCTCAGCAATCGAGCCTGCAGACCGCCGAACAACGGTTGCAGCAGGAGCGCGAAGCGCAGGAGCGGGCGCTGGCGGAAGCGCAGGAGCGACTGCGCCAGATCGAAGAGCGCACCCAGGCGGCAGAACAGCGCGCCGCCGAGGCCGAGCGGATCTCGAAGCTGAAATCGGAAGAGGATGACCGCGACCGGCGCCTGCGTGAGATTCAGGAGAGCGTTGCGCAGGCCGAGGAGCGCGCCCGGGAGGCCGAGCGCCGTGCGGCGGCCGCCGAGCAGGCCATCCTGAACGCCGTGCAGCCGGGTGCGACTCCCCAGCCGCAGCCGCCAGCGCCAAGCCCGCCGTCACCGAGCCCTGCGCCGCAGCCACCGGCACCGACTCCCGAGCCTCCGGCGCCGGGCCCGCCTTCGCCGATTCCGTCGCCTCGGCCCACCCCGCCGACCCCAGAGCCACCCAGTCCCAGCCCCCAGCCACCGACTGCGGGGGAGCAGGGAGACAAAATCGCCCTCAACGAAGTTAGCTTCGAGGAGCTGCGAGGGCAGGGTCTTTCGGTGACTCAGGCGACCAGGCTGCTCGCCCACCGCGAGCGCGTCGGCAGCTTTCAGTCGGTCGAGGAACTCGACGAGATCCCAGGGTTGCCGCGGGAGTTCGCGGAAGATTTGAAGCGGCGTTCGCGGGTCTGAGCGAGCCCGCCCCGGTAGGGGGTTTCGCTTAACTTTTTTTGAAGATCGGCTAAGGCCGTCCGAGGGCCGTGCCGCAAAAAAAGTACAAGACGCTCCACCCCCTACCGAGACGGGCTCTTACAGGCCGTAGTTCTCCAGCAGTTTCAGCCAAACCTCGCTGCGGGTTGGGTAGGCAGCTACTGCGTGGCGGAGGCGGGAGAGGGGGATTTCGGCGATTATGGCGATGGTGGCGGCGTGGAGGAGCTCGGCGGTCTCGAAGCCGGTGAAGGTGGCGCCGACGATGGTTTCCTTGGCCTGGTCGATCACGAGGCGCGAAGTGCCGCCGGTGTCTTTGCCGTAGAAGCTGGCGCCGGCCGTGCCGTCGGTGGGGGCGTCGATCGCGGTTGCGTCGATGCCGGCGTCTTCGGCGTCGGTGAGCGTCTTGCCGACGGCGGCCACCTGCGGATCGGTGAAGGTGACGCGCGGCGAGCCCAGCGCTTCGGCGCGCGCTTCGACGTCGCGGCCGAGCACGTTCTCGGCTGCGACCCAGGCCTGGTACTTACCCATGTGGGTGAGGAGCGCCCTGCCGTTGACGTCACCGACCGCGCAGAGCCAGTCGCGGCCGCCGACCCGCATGCGGTCGTCAGTCTCGAGAAAGCCGTGCTGGTTCGGCTCGATCCCGGCCGACTCGAGGCCGATCCCCTCGGTCCGCGGCCTACGCCCGACCGCGACCAGGAGCTCATCGGCCTCAATCCCGTCACCGTCGTCTAGGTCGACCGTCACACCCGGCCTGGACCGGCGCATCCGAGATTCGCCCCCCTCTGGGGTGGCCAATGTCGGATGCGCTCTGCCGGCGGCCACGCGCTCGACCCGGGCGCCGGTGCGGACGTCGACGCCATAGGCGTCGCGCAGCGACGTGGCCACCTGCTCACCGGCAAACGGCTCCTCGCGTGGCAACAGTCGCTCCTCGCCCTCGAGCAGCGTCACCCGGGACCCGAGCGTCGCCCAGGCTTGGGCGAGCTCGGCGCCGACCGGGCCACCGCCCAGGACGACCATGCTGTCCGGCACTTCGGTCGTCGTCGTTGCGTCGCGGTTGTTCCAGGCCTCGATCGAGTCGAGCCCGTCGATCGGCGGCATCGCGGCGCCGCTGCCGGTTGCCACGACGACGGCCCGCCGTGCGGTCAGCCTCTCTTCGCCGACGAGCACGCGTCTCTCGCCGTCGAGCCGACCCTCGCCACGGAAGAGCTCGATGCCACGCTCCTCGAGCCACGGCAGCTGGCTCGAGTCGTCGAGCCGGTGGATCACCTCGTCGCGACGCGTCAGAACCGCAGCCGCGTCGAGCTCGCCGCGCGCCGCCTCCGCGACGCCGGGCACGCGCCTCGCCTCGCCCAGCAGCTCAGCGGGCCGCAACAGCGCCTTCGACGGCATGCAGGCGTAGTAGGAGCACTCACCGCCGACCAGGTGCTGCTCGACGATCGCCACCTCGAGGCCGCCTTCGGCGAGCCGACCGGCGCAGACCTCGCCCGGGGCGCCGGCGCCGAGCACGATCGCGTCGAATTCCCAGCCGGCCATCCGCAACACCGTACAATCGCTGGCACATAGCACGGGGGCGACAGGCTTCGACCTGGTCGGTCCGTGCGAACGGTTGCAGGTCGAGGTGGCCGGAGGCCTCGTAAAACACCGGCACCAACCAATACGTGCGGACCATGAGTTCGCCCTCGCCGCTTAGTTAGATCTAAGTGAGTGAGAGTCGGCCCTCTCCCGCCCGCGGAGGGGGGTCCCGGCTTCAACAGCGGGCTTACCCGGGCCGATCGCCCCGTCGGCCAGGGGACATTTCAGAGGGCTTTGTCTTCCGTAGTGCCCGCCGGCGCGGACCCCGGGAGACGAGATTCAAGCGCCGGCTAAGCCTGTAGAAACCTTCGCGCTACGGCCAGGGACGCCGGTTCGATTCCGGCCGCCTCCACTTCTGCCCACGGAATGGAATGCTGGGGCCGATCGGAGCGGCTACATCTTTGGGCGATTAGCCAAAAAGAAGACCCGGCGCTGGAAGCTGCCTGGGGTCTCCTGGAAGACGGGGCCGGAATCGAACCGGCGACGCGCGGAGTATCAATCCGCCGCTCTACCAACTGAGCTACCCGTGTATGTACTGCGCAAGGCAGTTTAAGCCAGGCCTTGGGCTTGTTGATTGATCCGCCGCTCCGAGCGCTACATTAAGCAAGCAATGAGGCTCGACTTTGCGAACAATCCTTTGCTTGCGGCCTTCCTCCGCGATCCGTCGCCTGTGCTCCGGCACGCGGTGATGCGACGGGATAACTACACCTGCCACTACTGCCCTTCTCCGGCAACCGAGATTGACCATGTACAACCTTGGAGCCGAAACGGGCTAACGGTTTTCGACAACCTCGTGGCTGCGTGCTTGCCTTGCAACCGCGAGAAGGGCGAGAGAACCCCCGCTGAGTGGGAAGCCGCGAAACAGCGGAGAGCTGCTCAGATGGTTGCCTTGCGGAAACGTCCCTTGCGAAAGGCCAAGAGGAGGCCGCTGCGCAGGGCCAGGCGGATTCCGGGTTATCAGCCTCCTGCGCCGACTCTCGCGCAACTTTTGCGAGCCAGTCAATCGCTTTCGCGGCAGTCTTAGGATCAACGCCAAGCTCTTGGCCGATTCGCCGGTCGCTTAATCCCTGCTTTCGTAGCTGTGCAGCCCCCACGGCAATCTGCCGATAGACCGGCTCGGGAGTAGCTTCGGCTCGATCGACCTCGATAGCGATTTCAGCCGCAGTTCGAACTCTTTGGGATCTTGTCCACTTCTGCCTACCAATATCACCAGCGACCGAGTCGCTGGTGACTCCAGGCGATCAGGGGCGTGAAGACGGCAGCAACCCCCCACGCGACGAACGCCAGGACCTTGGGCGGCGCGCCAAAGCCGAGAATGGCGATGCCGGTGAGGACGGCGATGCAGGTGCTCATTCCGAACACCGCTGGTAGTGAGACAAAAAGCCGCGCCATCACGTCCATCCTTCGATGATAAGCGCGATTACCGCGAGTGGTGTTCCCATGCCAAAGCCCCAGCCGATGCCTAGATTGACCCTGTGCGCAACGACGCTGGCTGGCTGCCGCGTGGCAAGGCAAGCGCTGCAAGGAGTCCGCTGCTGTAGCCATAACTCCTCCCATCACAGAGAAGGCAGTAACTGCTGCTTGAAGCAGTTCCCGTGCTCCGCTGGCATCGACTGGTGCCATTCCCGGACGGTATGGCGACTCGGCGCACGCATGGCACGCAGAATGTAAAAAGTCAGTGGCGCGACCGGCAGGCGTCGGCGAGGTGCTGCCAATGGCTCACGTCCCAGAAGCACCGGGGTCAGCCCGGTCACGCGGAGCGTCTCCCAGAAGCGGTTTCCTGGACCGGCGTAGTAGGCGCCTGCCCGCGCCGACGCCGTGCCGGCGGCGGTTCCGCAGAAGACGACTCGAAGCCCGGGCCGCACCAGGTCGGGAAGCACCGCCATCGGGAAAAGCTAGCGGCGCGGCTAGGGTGCGGCCATGGACCGGCATGTGGCGTTCTTGCGCGGAGTCAATCTCGGTGCGAAGCGGCGGGTGAGCGGCGAGCAGCTTCGAGCGATCTTCGCGGACGTCGGCTTCGAGGAGGTCGCGACCTTCCGCGCCAGCGGCAACGTCGTCTTCGACGCCGGCGACACGAAGGGCGAGGAAGGCATTGTGACCCGGACCGAGGCGGGCCTCGGTGAGGCACTTGATTTCGAGGTGAGGGTCGTCCTGCGTTCCCAGCGCGAGGTCGCCGCGATCGCCGCTCGCGAACCGTTCGATGCCGACGTCGTCGCGACGACCGAAGGCAGACTTCAAGTCCTGCTGCTGGCCCAGAAGCCGAGCGCGAGCGTGCGCAAGCGGGTGCTCGCCCTGGCAACGGACGACGATCGCCTCGCCATCCACGGCCGCGAGCTCTACTGGCTGCCGCGTGCCGGGATGTCGAACTCGGAGCTGGACCTCGGGACGGTCGAGGCGCAGCTCGGTCTGGCCACGATGCGCACGAAGGGGACGATCGAGCAGATCGCCGCCAAGTACTTCTAGGCCACGTTCAGATCGGCGCTGAGCTGCGGCGGGGCGGCGAGCGTCTGAAAGACGACGCAGTAGCGCTCGGTCAGCTTCAGCAGCGTCTCGAGCTGCTCGTCGCTCGCATCGGCCTCGAGGTCGAAGTGCAGACGGATGGCGCGGAAGCCCACCGGCGCCTCGCGGTCGACGGCCAGAGTGCCGCGAAAGTCCAGCTCGCCCTCGGCCAGCACCGTCCCGGACTCGACGGCGATCCCCAGTGAGGTCGCGACTGCGCGCAGGGTCACGCCGGCACAGGCGACCAGGGCCTCCAGCAGCATGTCGCCGGAGCAGAGCTGAGTGCCGTCGCCGCCCGTGGCGGGGTGCAGACCCGCCTCGGCCAGGGAGCGACCGGTCTCCAGTGAGCAGGAGATCCCTTCGCCGAGCCTGCCGCTGGCGCTTAGCGTCACGACCGCCGCCTGCGGCTCGTCGCGGTAGCGCTCCTTGAGCGGTGCCTGGACGGCTTGCAGCTGCTCTCGCTCCATCTGCCCAGCTTAGGACCTGCCTCGTGGCCTCGGCGCAGGTCAGGCGAGGCCGGGCACAATGGAGTCGCTCCGGCAGCAGACGCCGGGACCGCAGACATGGCAATCGCAACCGCAAAATCCCTCACCTTCCACGTCGGCGGCGAGCTGCTGTTCGCGGACGTCTCGTTCAACCTCGAGCTCGGCGAGCGGATGACCCTCTCAGGTCGCAACGGGGCCGGCAAGTCGACCCTGCTGCGGCTGCTGGCGGGCGAGTCCGCGCCCGACTCGGGCGGCGTCTCGATCCGCAAGGGTGCGCGGGTCGCCCTGCACGACCAGCGCCCGCCGCGTGAGAGGGACATCTCGCTCGGCGACTACGTCTTCTCCGGCCGCGCCGAGATGCTCGCCGCCGAGGCGGAGCTGGAGCGACTCGAGGCGACGATGGCCGATGGCAGTCCGGGCGAGGAGACGCTGCGCGCCTACGCCGACGTGCAGGGGCGCTTCGACCACGGCGGCGGTTATCGCTGGCGCGACGGGGTGCTGGCGGTGCTGCGCGGCCTGGGCTTCGCGGGCGATGAGGTCGAGCGGCCGCTCGCGACCTTCTCCGGCGGGGAGTTGACCCGCATCTCGCTCGCCCGCGCCCTGGCGAGTCGACCCGACCTTTTGCTGCTCGACGAGCCGACCAACCACCTCGACATCCCGGCGCTGGAGTGGTTGGAGCGCTACCTGCTCGAGCTCGATGCCGCCGTCGTCCTCGTCGCCCACGACCGCTGGTTCCTGGAGTCGGTTGGGACCTCGGTACTCGAGCTCCAGGGGCGCAGGGGCCGCTTCTTCTCCGGTCCCTGGCACGCCTGGCGCAAGGAGCAGGCGGCTCGCGAGATCGCGCTCGGCAAGGCAGTCGAGCGCCAGCAGGCCGAGATTGCCCGTATGGAGCGCTTCGTCGAGCGCTTCCGCTACAAGGCGACGAAGGCGCGCCAGGCGCAATCGCGGCTCAAGCAGGTCGAGAAGATCAAGCGCGACGGGGCGAAGGCCGAAGACCGCGATCGG
>DASTYR010000260.1:0-8039 GCA_035764795.1 Solirubrobacterales bacterium
GTCGTGACTGATCACCATGTAGCAGCCGCCGTTCTCCTCGTGGATCTCGCGGATCAGCTCGCAGAGGAGCGCGGTCCGGACGGGGTCGAGGCCGGAGTCGGGCTCGTCGAAGAAGACGATCGCCGGGTCGAGGACGAGCGCCCTCGCGAATCCCGCGCGCTTGCGCATGCCGCCGGAAAGCTCGTTCGGCATCTTGTAGATCGCCTCGGTGAGGCCGACCTCGCGCAGGCGGCGGTTGACGATCTCGCCGATCTCTTCCTCGCTCTTGTCGGTGTGCTGGCGCAGCGGGAAGGCGGTGTTGTCGTAGATGTTCATCGAGCCGAACAGGGCGCCGTCCTGGAAGAGCAGACCGAACTTTTTGCGGACCTCGAAGAGTTCGTCGTCGGTCATGTTCGGAATCGATTCGCCGTGCACGAGGACGTCGCCCGAGTCCGGGTAGAGCAGGCCGACGATGTGCTTGATCAGCACGCTCTTGCCGGTGCCCGACGGGCCCAGCACCATCGAGACCTGGTCTTCGGGCAGGCCGAGGTTGAGGCCGTTGAGAATGCGGGCACGGCCGAACTGCTTGACGAGGTTGATGATCTCGATCGCGTCCTCGCTACCGTGGTCGCGCTTGCGGCCGGTATGGAAGCGGTAGGGATCGCTCTCGGCCGGATCGACGCCGGGAATGACGAAGTCGCGCCCCATCGTCGCGCCGTCCTCGCTGATGTAGGGGCCGTCCGAGCGGCCGCGGGGGGCAGGCGTCTCTTCAACCGGCGGCTCAGGATCGGCGTTGCGCGCCGCGTCGGCCGTGTCCGCTCCGGCCTCCGCTTCGACTTCGTTCTGTCGCTGGTCGTCGTCTATGGACATCTCGGGCTCAGCCTCCTATTGGCGCTCTCGGGTTGGCACCCCAGAAGACCAGGGTTCCCAGCATCCCGATGATGTGAACTAGGACGATGTTGAGGACCATCGACTTGGCGGTAGCCGTGCCGACGCCGACCGGCCCGCCGGAGGCCGTGTAGCCGTAGTAGCAGCCGACCAGGACAATCGCCGTCGCCATGACCATGCCCTTGATCAGGCTGAAGATCAGGTCGGGCGGGTTCTGGAACATCCAGAAGATCAGCAGGTAACCGCCGGAGGAGACGTCGCCGATCTGTTCGACGACCGCCAGGTAGCTGGCGAAGAACATGATCCCGATCCCGACCAGGTACATGAACGGGAAGGCCATCCAGGCGGCGAGCAGGCGCGTGGCGGCGAGGAAGGTGACCGGCGGCACGCCCATCACCTCGAGCGCGTCGATCTCGTCGGAGATCCGCATCGCGCCGAGCTCGGCGACGATTCCGGTCCCGACCTTGGCCGAGAGCATGTAGCCGAAGGCGTAGGGCATGATCTCGCGCAAGTCGCACCAGGCCGAGAAGAGGCCGGCGAAGGCCGGCGCGCCCTGGGCACGCAGCAGGTAGGCGCCCTCGATGCCGCACTGCAGGCCGAGGATGAAGACAAGGCCCCAGATGATCAGGGCCGAGCCGAGGATCAGGATGCCGGCCTGGCGCAGGCTCTCGCCGAAGAAGCGCAGGACGCGACCCGAGTAGACCAGACCGGCGACGCGCGAGCTGAAGCGGGCGATCTCGCCGAACGAGTCGAGCCAGCCACGGGGTACAGCGAGCCAGGGGCTCATCGGATCGTCTGCAGCTCCGGGTTGGTGGCTAGCAGCGTCTGGGTGAAGACGTAGTTGAAGGCGAAGACGCCCATGAAGGAGATGACGACCGCTTGGTTGACGGCCCGGCCCACCCCAGCCGCTCCGCCCGATGCCGTCATTCCCTTGTAGCAGCAGACCACCGCGATGATCGCGCCGAAGAGCGTGCACTTGATCACCGAGCCCCAGAGGTCGGTGATCGAGGCGTTGGAGAAGAGCGTCGCGAAGAAGCCGCCGAGCGGCTGGCTGTAGACCATCTCAGTGAGGATGCCGCCGCTGATGCCGAAGACCAGCGCGTAGATGTCGAGCAGACCGGTGATCAGCATCAGCGCCAGGAAGCGCGGCACGACCAGGTTCTTGATCGGGTCGACGCCGAGCACCTGCAGGGCGTCGAGCTCCTCGCGGATCTTCCGAGCCCCGAGGTCGGCGGTGATCGCGGTCCCGGCGACGCCGGCGACGACCACCGCGGTCACGAACGGGGCGAACTCGCGGATCGAGGCGAGCACGAAGAAGCCGCCGAGGCGATCGAGGGCGCCGAAGAGGTTGAGGATGTTCGCCGCCTGCAGGCCGGGCGCCCCGAAGCCGAAGGCGACGGTCGAGATCAGCAGTGGGAACCAGCAGAGCTGCAGGGCGAAGAGGAACTGGCCGATGAACTCCTCGCCGTAGGGGTAGGGCGGTTTGACGGCGGAGACCAGCGTCCTCGCGGTGAGGATCATCATGTCCCCCACCTGTTCGAAGAAGGACTTGGCCGGCAGGAAGGCCTGCCCTATCGATCCAGCTCTTTCCATTGCTCCTCCGGCAAGCGGGTCCGCTCCCGCGGCCACTCGTTCGTTTCAGTCTATGGGATGACGAGGGCGCGTCTGTTGGCCGGGTGTTGAGATTCCGCCCGGATTCCGCTTGGTATGTTGCGCCGCCTTGGGGGGGAAGCGCAAACAGCGACGGCGTTCCCGGACCCGCCTGGTAGCGGTCGCGGCCGTTCTCTCCCTCGGCCTGGCCGCCTGCGGCGACGACGAGTCGTCCTCGAGCAGCGAGCGGCGCGCCGCCGGCCCCTTCGAGGTGAAGGTCGTCCGCGCCGAGTTCCCGACCCGTCAGCGGCTGGGCCAGACGACGCTGCTGCGGCTCGGCGTTCGCAACACCGGCGAGGAGAGGGTTCCTTCCTTGACGACCACCGTCTCAATCGCCGGCGAGCAAGGAGAAGGTTCGTCGATCCCGTTTGCGATCCGCACCGGAGAACCCGGCCTCGCCCAGCCCGACCGGCCGGTCTGGGTCCTGGCCGAGAAGTACCCGCGGGTCGATGGCTCCGCGGAGTCGGCCGGCGCTGAAAACGCCGCCCGCAAGACCTTCGACTTCGGGCCGTTGAAGCCGGGTGAGACGGTCGAGGCGGTCTGGAAGCTGACGGCGTCGCGCACCGGCAGCTACCGCCTCCTCTATGAGATCGGCGCCGGTTTGACCGGCGAGGCGAAGGCCGAGACGGCCGGCGGCGTCGAGCCGGGCGGGTCCTTCGCAGTCCGCATCACCGAGGCGACGCCGGAAACGGTCGTCACCGACAGCGGCGACGTGGTCGAGATCCAGCGCGGCGAGCAGACCCAGGCAAACCGCTAGCGTGGGCGGCATGGGACGCCGTGCCGCCTCGTGCGTCGCAGCCGCCGCACTCGCCCTGACGGCGATGCCGGCTTGCGGCGAGGCCGAGGAGCGGTCGGTCGGCCCAACCGCGGAGCGCGACGCGCGCGACCGGGGTTCCGCCGGGGCCAGCGCCGCCCGCGTCGCCCTGAAGCGGATAGGCAACTTCGTCAGTCCGGTCTACGTGACGGGCGCGCCCGGTTTCCCGCGGCTCATCTTCGTCGTCGAGCAGGCCGGGACGGTGCGGGTCATGAACGACAGCAGGTTCCTCTCCTCCCGTCCCTTCCTCGACATCAGGGGGCTGGTCTCCTCCGGCGGCGAGCGCGGCCTGCTCTCGATCGCCTTCCCGCCCGACTACAAGCAGAGCCGCCGCTTCTACGTCTACTTCACCGACGCCGAGGGCGACATCCGCGTCGAGGAGTTCAGGCGGGCCGGGCCGACCCGGGCGGCACGCGGCTCGCGCCGGCTCGTGATCGAGATCCCGCACCGCGCCAACTCGAACCACAACGGCGGGCAGCTGCAGTTCCTCGGCAACCACCTCTACCTCGGCACCGGAGACGGCGGCTCCGGCGGCGACCCGCCGAACAATGCCCAGGACCGCGAGAGCCTGCTCGGCAAGCTGCTGCGGATCGACCCTCGCCCCTCGAACGGCCGCCCCTACTCGGTGCCGGCCGACAACCCCTTCGTCGGCCGCCCGGGGCGCGACGAGATCTACTCGCTCGGGCTGCGCAACCCCTTCCGCTTCTCCTTCGACCGAGTCACGTCGCGGCGGCCGCGGATCGCGATCGCCGACGTCGGCCAGGACCGCTTCGAGGAGGTCGACTACATCGGCGTCGACGCCGCGAGCGGCGCCAACTTCGGCTGGGACGCCTTCGAGGGCTTCGCCCGCTACACCGGCGCCAACAGCGGCACCGCCGATCCGGGCGGCACGGTGAAACCGATCCTCACCTACGGCCGCGACCGCGGCTGCACGATTATCGGCGGTTACGTCGTCGGCGACCCGCGGCTACCCGCGTTGCGCGGGCGCTACGTCTATGCCGACCTCTGCGAGGGCGAGCTGCGCAGCCTCGTCCCCCATCTGCGCCGGGCGAGCGGCGATCGTCGCCTCGGCCCCCGGGTGTCGACGCCGAGCTCGTTCGGCGAAGACACCCGGGGCCGCATCTACGTCGCCTCCCTGGAGGGTCCCGTCTTCAGGCTCGTCGCTCGCTAGCGGCGGGCGTAGGGGTCGATGAAGAGGTCGTCGACCTGCCACTGGCCCTTGCTGTCGAGTGGCGTGATGCGAATCTGGATGTGGCTGGGGATCAGGGTCCCGACGATCGTCGAGAGGCTGAGCACCGTCGACATCTGCTGGGTGGGCGCCCAGGTCGAGCCGGCGTAAATCGTGCTGACGGCCTTGGTGCGAACGAGGCCGAGCAGCTTGTAGACCGCTTCGACCCGCAACCTCGAACTGGGATCGCCGGTGTTGCGAGCGACCATCCGGAACATCGGCGTGTCGAGCGACATGCAGATCGGCGGGCTGCCCGCAGAGCTGCCGGCGGGAAGCGCCAGCGAGCGACTGTCGGTCGCCTCGTTCAGGTAGTGGCTCTCGTTTCCGGCGACGACCTCGGCGCCGCCGCTCAGCGACCAGCCGCTGCCGTCGGCCTCGAAGCCGCCATCGGGGGCAAGCACGTAGTGATGCTTGTCGCCCCAGGCCGAGAAGACCTGCTCGGCCCCGCTGTAGGAGCAGGCCTGGGCGGTGCCGGCGAAGGCCACGAGAACCGTCGAGGCGATTGCGATGATCGAGCTGAGCTTCATTCAAGGACCTCCCTTGTCGCATGCCAAACAGCCTGGTCGGGATGACCAAGCTGGCGGTCGAGCCGTCTCGCCGGGTGACGAGACCTCTGACTTTGCGTCCCTGCCTCGCGACAGGTTTGCCCTTGTGCAGCTGGACTTATGTGAGTTGCGAGGATCGGGGAGGCGATCGGGAAACTGAAGGAGTTTCAGACAAACGTCCGTAAATCCAGCGGTTCTTTTGGGTAAGCGAGGCGGTTTTCGGGCGCGGGGTGGCGCTTCTCATTGCTTCGCGAATCGCGCCGATACATGACGGGCAGCCGACCTTCGGCTGGCACGACCGTCATGGCGGCGACGACCGACACCCCGGAGCTCGAGAGCCTTTTCGCACGCGGGCGCGAGCGCGCCGTGCTACCCGCCTACGGACGCGAGCGGATCGTCGAGGCGGGCACGGCGCTCGCCTTTCTCCTCGCCGCGACGGCGATGGCGGTCCTCGTCCCTTCCTCGCAGTCGCTCGAGCCGGCCACACTCGCCGTCCTCGTCGCCACCTACGTGATCGTCTGCCAGGCGCAGTTCGACGTCGCCGACGGCTACACGGTGCCTACCGAGCTGGTCCTGGTGCCGATGCTCTTCCTGCTGCCGGCGCCGGCGGTGCCGCTGATCGTCAGCCTCAGCTGGGCGCTGGGGCGGGTCTTCGACCACGCCCGCGGTCGCACCAGCGTCTACCGCGCCTTCCACGTCTTCGCCGACTGCTGGCACGCGGTCGGCCCCGCCCTGGTGCTGATCGTCGCCGGCACCCAGGGCTTCTCCTGGGAGGACTGGCCGATCTACCTCCTGGCGCTGGCGGCCCAGTTCGCCTTCGACTTCGCCTCGATCACGGTGCGGATGCGGCTGATCGAGGGCCCATCCTCGTGGGAGGAGCTGCGTCTGATCGCACCCTCCTATGGCCTCGACGCGGCGCTGGCGCCGATCGGTCTCGTCGTCGCCTTCGCCGCGGTCGAGCTAGGACCGGCCGCCTGCTTCGTCGTCATCCCGCTCGCCGCCGTCCTCGCCTTCCTCTCGCGCGAGCGCGAGGCGCGGATCGAACAGGCGCTCGAGCTGAGCGCCGCCTACCAGGGGACGGCGCTGCTGCTGGGCGACGTGGTCGAGGCCGACGACGCGTACACCGGCAGCCACAGCCGCGGCGTCGTCGAGCTCTCGCTGGCCGTCAGCGACCGGCTCGGACTCGACCGCAGGCAACGGCGCAACGTCGAGTTCGCCGCCCTCCTGCACGACGTCGGCAAGATCGCGGTGCCGAAGGAGATCATCAACAAGCCCGGGCCGCTCGACGCCGAGGAGTGGAAGATCGTGCACCGCCACACGATCGAGGGCGAGGCGATGCTCAACCGGGTCGGCGGCGTGCTCGCCGAGGTCGGCCGGATCGTCCGCTCCTCGCACGAGCACTACGACGGCAGCGGCTACCCCGACGGTCTCGGCGGCGAGGAGATCCCGATCGAGGCGAGGATCGTCACCTGCTGCGACGCCTTCAGCGCGATGACCACGACCCGGTCGTATCGCAAGGCGATGCCGCTCGAGGCTGCGGTCGCCGAGCTGCGCGCCTGCGCCGGCACCCAGTTCGACCCCGATGTGGTCGAAGCGCTGATCGCAATCTCCTAAGGCATCCCGCCCCCACCCTCGGCGCTATGGTTGGCTGACCAGCCAACTTGGAAGGGAGCGGTCAGGTGGAGAGCGGAACGGAGCGAATCGGCGCCGAGGCGACCAATGGCAGGGCTCCTGCCGAGGGGGCGGAGCGCATCGAGGTGCTGAATCCGGCTACCGGAGCGCAGATCGCCACCCTCGCGATCGACTCGCCCACGAGCGTGGCCAAGAAGGTGGCCCGCGTCCGCGCCAACCAGGCTGAGTGGGAGGCGCTTGGGATCGAGGGCCGCTACCGCTGGCTGGGCAAGTTGCGCGACTGGCTGTTCGACAACCAGGAGCGTGTGCTCGACACGATGCAGGCCGAGACCGGCAAGGTGCGTGGCGACACCGCCGCGGAGACCATCTACCTGGCCGACCTGATCAACTTCTACGGCAGCAAGGCTGCCAAGTTCATCGGCGACGAGGCGGTCCGGCCCCACTCGGCGCTGATGGCTTCGAAGAAGCTGATGGTGCAGCACCGGCCCTACCCGGTGGTCGGCGTGATCAGCCCCTGGAACTTCCCGCTGGCGCTCGCTCTCGGCGACGCCCTACCTGCCCTGCAGGCCGGCGCCGCCGTGGTCGTAAAGCCATCGGAGTTCACGCCGCTCGGCATCGACGAGATCGTCAAGGCCTGGAAGGAGGAGATCGGCGGCCCCGACGTATTCGACTGCGTGCACGGCACCGGCGAGACCGGTGGCGCCCTGGTCGACGCAGTCGACTTCATCCAGTTCACCGGCTCCGACAAGACCGGTCGCAAAGTGATGGGGCGTGCCGCGGAGACGCTGACCCCGGTCAGCCTCGAGCTGGGCGGCAAGGACCCGATGATCGTCCTGGACGACGCCGATCTAGACCGTGCCGCCAACGCCGCCGCCTGGGGCTCGATGTTCAACTCCGGCCAGGTCTGCCTCTCGGTCGAGCGGGTCTACGTCGAGGAACCTGTCTACGACGAGTTCGTCGCCAAGCTGACCAGTGAGGTGCGGAAGCTGCGCCAGGGCGCCGACGGTCGCGCGCCCGAGAAGGACGTCGGCGCGATGACCTCGCCCAATCAGACGACGATCGTCGAGGAGCAGGTTGAGGACGCGGTCGCCAACGGGGCGAAGGCGCTGACCGGCGGCAAGCGAGTCGAGGGGCCGGGCGACTACTTCGAGCCGACGGTGCTCGTCGACGTGGACCACTCGATGAAGGTGATGCGCGAGGAGACCTTCGGCCCGGTGATCCCGGTGATGAAGGTCGCCGATACCGACGAGGCTGTGCAGATGGCCAACGCGACGCGCTACGGATTGTCGGCTTCGGTGTTCGC
>DASTYR010000261.1:0-3472 GCA_035764795.1 Solirubrobacterales bacterium
CGGTGCCGAGCAGGTTGCCGGTGCTGGTCAGTGCGGTCGCATCCTGCGGCAGGGCGATCCCGAAGTCGATCAGCTTGGCGGAGCCGTCGGGGGCCAGCAGCACGTTTTGCGGCTTGACGTCGCGGTGCAGGATGCCGGCCCCGTGGATGTGGGCGAGGGCGCCGAGCAGCTCGCGCGCCAGCCGCTCGCCATCGACCTCAATCCCACGGGCGAGACCCTCGGCGAGGTTCTCGCCGTCGACGTACTCCATGACGAGGTAAGGCCGTTCCTCGCCGTCGGCGTAGTCGTAGACGCCGATCAGGTTGGGGTGGGAGAGGCCGGCGGCGACCCTCGCCTCACGGCGGAACCGGGCCAGGAACTCGGGGTCCGATGCGATCGTGTCGGCGAGGACCTTGACCGCGACAGGGCGCTCTAGCACCTCATCTGTGGCGACCCAGACCGACGCCATCCCGCCCCTGCCGAGCAGCCTTTCGAGTCGGTAGCGTTCTTTGAGGCGGGTCCCGGTGGCGATCATGGCGGTGAGCGTCTCGCCTCTCATCCGCTCGCCGCGCGCTTCAGGAAGTCGACCTGCTGTTGCTTGCGCATGATCAGGTGCTCGAGCATGTGCTCGAGTGCCTCGGAGCGGCCCTCGCGCCCGGTCGGCTCGATCGACTCCTGCAGCGCTTCGACCGCCTCCTCCTCACACTCGATCAGCCAGGCAAGCGCCGCGGCAGTCTCGGCGTGGAAGCGCAGGGGGGCGACCTCGGTGCTGGGCTCGCCGCCGAACGAGACGACCTTTTCGATCAGCCCGCGAGCACCGTCGAGCTCGGCGTCACCGAACTCGGTCAGCTTGGTCCCGACAGCCTGCGCCTCGAGCCCGGCCAGGCTCGCCGCCACGACCGAGTACTGCAAAGCCGACCGGTACTGGTTGGCGAGCGCGGCGTTGAGCCGCTCGACAGCGAGCTCTTCGTCGAGCTTCTCCTCTTGCTCAGGCATGCCAGGGCACTACCCGGCTGCCGCCGCGCGTACGCTCGGCCTCAGTCCCGGGTGCGCTCGGCCAGGAACTCGAGCAGGCCGTCCATGCCTGCCTCGCCGTGGACGCGGCGCTGTTCGTCGGCGCCGTTGCCCTCGCGGAGGATTCGCTCGAGCTCCTCGAAGGCCGTCTCGCCACCGAGGTCGCGGGCGTAGGGGCGGACCGAGTCGAGGACGCGGCGGGCCACCTCGGGGGCGGGTGCCGGGGTGTCGTCGTCGAGCAGGATCTGCGCTTCGAGGCCGTGGCTGGCGGCTTGGAAGTAGGACTCCTCGAGCGCCTCGCGGTAGAGGCCGGGCGCGGTCGGGTCGTCGAGCTCCTTGGCGGCGATCGCCTGGATCAGCGCCGCGATCGCGGTCGAGGTCGCGGCGTCGATCTGCACGTCGAGGGCGCGGACCTCAACCGTGCCCAGCTTGGGGTGGGGCCGGACGTCCCACCAGATGTAGGTGTAGTCCTCGACGCCGGCGGCGGCGATCAGCTGGTCGGCGACGTTGCAGAAGTCCTCGTAGTCGCGCATCTGGCGTGGCAGCTGGAAGCGCGGGTAGCTGCGGACGACCGAGGTGCGGGCGCTGGCGTGACCCGAGTCGACGCCCTCCCAGAAGGGCGAGTTGGCGCTCAGCGCCTGCAGCACGGGCAGGTAGAGGCGGAACGAGTTGGCGACGTGGACGGCGACGTCGGGATCGGGCATGCCGATGTGGACGTGCAGGCCGCAGGGGGGCGTTCGCAGCAGCCCGCCCAGGTCCTTGCGGACGATCTCGTAGCGGGGTTTGGCGACGAGGCGGGCTTCGCCGAAGTCGTCGGTCGGGTGCAGGCCGGAGCCGAGCAGGCCGAAGCCGGCGTCGAGAATCGCCTTCCTCGCCTCGCGCAGGTCGGACAGCGCTTCGTCCGGGCTGTGGCAGACGCCCGTCTTCAGCTCGATCTGGTCGGCGAAGATCTCCGAGGTGATCCGCTCGGCTACCGGTCCCGCGACGGCGTCGAGGACGACCTCGCTCGATGCCGAAAGCGCCCGCCGCTCGTCGACCAGGAGCAGCTCCTCCTCGACGCCGAGCGAGAGCGGCGGGGAGGAGCCGAAGCAATGCTCGTGGCGGTCCTCGGCGGCGCGGGACTCGGTCGCCTGGGGTTGGTGCTCGGAGGTCATGGCGCATCTCTACCCGGTTCCAAACATGGCCCTACGCGGCCCGCCGCGGGGTCCGCTACAGATACCGGCCGTGGGCGGCTTCCAATACGAGGGGCACCGGATCGAGTACGACCTCTATGGGGAGGGCGAGCGGCTGCTGGTTCTCGTGCACGGGCTGCTGATGAACCGCCGCATGTTCGAGCGGCTCGGACCGGAGCTGGCCGAGTGCGGCAACCGCGTTGTCTGCGTCGACCTGCTCGGCCACGGCCGCTCCGACCGCCCCGAGGACCTGCGTCTCTACGCGATGCCGCTCTTCGCCCGTCAGGTCGCCGCCCTGCTCGACCACCTCGAGCAGCCCTCCGCCGTGGTCGGCGGCACCTCGCTCGGTGCCAACGTCGCACTCGAGCTGGCCACCCGCTTTCCCGATCGCGCCCGCGCCCTCTTCATCGAGATGCCGGTGCTCGACAACGCCCTGCCGGCGGTCGCCGCGGCCTTTGCGCCGCTGCTCCTGGCGCTGCGCACCGGGCGCCCGGCTTTCGAGGTCCTCTCTCGCGTCACCTCGCTGCTGCCGCGCAGCAACCACCTGGTTGACATCGGCCTCGACTGGGTCCGCCAGCGCCCCGGTCCCTCCGGCGCGGTGCTGGAGGGACTGCTGCTGGGGGAGACCGCACCGCACCGCGAGGAACGCCGCCGGATCGAGCAGCCGACTTTAATCGTCGGTCACCCGCGCGATCCGCTGCATCCTTTCAGCGACTCCGGCATGCTCGCCGAGGAGCTGCCGAACGGGCGTCTGGTGGAAGCCAATTCGCCACTGGAGTGGCGCCTGCGGCCGCAGCGCCTGACCGCCGAGCTGGCGGACTTCCTCGACGAGGCCTGGAGCGAGTAGGGGGGTCTCAGCGCACTTCCATCTCCTGCACCGTCATCGTCAGGCGGCGCGGCCCGAGCCACTGGCTGAGCAGGGCGGGGTCGGTGTGCGCCTCCCAGACGAGGTTGCGCGGCGCATCGAACTCGCGCTCGATGCGAACCTCGGTTTCGCCTTGGGTGGCGATCTTCGTCGGGCCGGGGCTGGCGGCGCCGTCGTTCATCGACGGACAGGGTGAGCGTCGTCCAGCCTCTGTGGGAGCCTGCCAGCGTGCGCAGGTGCCTCTCGCTTGGTCCCTTGACCTTGTCGCTTACCTGCGCCTTCGTCGCAGCGGGCCCTTCCGCCCTCGCCACCGCCGCGACCGAGCTCCCAGGCGCCAAGTCGACTCGGCATTGCGTAGAGCTGGCTCGCTGGCATCCGGACGTGCGGGCTGCCAGGCGCTACGCGAAGCGGCGCGCCGGCGACGTCGCCTTCGCGATCGTCG
>DASTYR010000262.1:0-3429 GCA_035764795.1 Solirubrobacterales bacterium
AGCAGAAGGCCCAGGAAGCCGGCGACGAAGCACGCGAGCGGGCTGACGAAGCCCGTGGCGAGGCCAACGAGGGGATCGACGAAGCCGAAGAGAAGCTCGACGACGCTCGCAAGGAAGGCGAAGAGAAGCTCGACGAAGCGAAGGAGGAAGTCGAACGCTACGTGCCCTAGCGGGAGACCGGCGCCAAGGGCGCTGAGGTCGGGGCCGGCTCCGGCGGAGGCGCTGCCTCCTCGGCCAGGTCTTGCGCCAGCGCCGCGACCACGCGCGGATCGAACTGGGTGCCGGCGCAGCGCTGCAGCTCCGCCAGCGCCTCGGTTCTGCTCAGTGCCGGCCGGTAAGGGCGGTTTGCGGTGATGGCGGCGAAGGCGACCGCGACGGCGATGACCCGGGCGCCCAGCGGGATCGCCTCGCCGGCAAGGCCGTCCGGAAAGCCGACGCCGTCGAAGCGCTCGGAGCTCGAGCGCACGAGGCGCGCTACCGAGACCAGCCCTGGCGCGGCGGCGATGATTCGCTCGCCCTCGACGGTGTGACTGTCGACCATCGCCTTCTCGACTTCGTCGAGCGGCCCCGGCTTCTCCAGCACGGACTCGGGGACGGTAAGCAGGCCGACATTCTGCAGCTCAGCGGCGAGGGCGACGTCGTCGATCTCCTCGACTCCAAGCTCCAGCTTCCTGGCGAGCGAGATGGCGCGGTAGGCGACCTCCCGCAGGTGGTCGCGCAGCTCCGGCCGGCGGGCGCTCAGGGCGGCGATCAACACCGCGTGCGCCTGCCGCCGCGCCGAGCGCTGCTGTCGCTGCCGGTGCGCGGTCAGTCGCTGGCCCGCCAGTTGTAGAGCACCTTCGGCGTCTGCCGCCTCATCGGGCAGCGTCAGCTCACCGTAGGAACGGCCGATAGCGGCCCCCGACCCGTCGTCGCGCAGCGAATCGGTTGCCGACAACAGCGTCTCGCCGAGCCTCCCATCGCCGGCCGGGGCGAGCACCGCCAGTCGGGCGGTGTCGACGCGGTAGACGCGCCCGCCGAGCGGCGCTGCCGTCGCCACCAGGCAGCGCGCAGCGTGGCGTAACAGCTCATCGCCCGCGGCGTAGCCAAGCCGGTCGCCGTAGGTCTGCAGACCCTCCAGCTCGAGCAGCACGAGCACGTGCCGTCCCTCGGCTGCCGTTGAGGCGGCGATGTCTCGCTCCAGCTGCCGCCGGTTGGGCAGGGCGGTGGCGCGGTCGCTCAGCTCGGCGATGCGCTTTTCGATCAAGGCCCGCGACTGGCGGCGGTTGGTTTCCAGCATCCGCACGAAGACGGTGACGATGAGGCCGAGCGTCAGCCAGAAGACGACGTCGGTGACGCGGTCGTTGAGGTGGTCGTAGACGAGCAGCCCGACCCCGAGCACGACGAAGACGACGGGTCCGATCACCGAGCGCCAGCCGGTCGGGCCAACGACGGCGTCCCAAACCCGCCACCCGAAGCCGGAGAGCGCCTGCATGGCCCCGTCATCGGCCACTTCTGCCGATCCCGCAAGCGCGGACGGACGATTGGTCTAACTCCTCTGTGACGCCTACTCTTCGGCAATGACCGAAGACCGACAGCTGGACGAGTTCGAATCCTTGGTCGCCGACGCCATCGACGCGCTGCCGGAGGACTTCCAGAAGGTGCTGGAGAACGTGCCGGTAGTCGTCTCCGACCGTGGCCTCGAGGACCGCGCCTACGGGCAGTACTTCGGCGACGGCGTGGCGCGGGAGCGGTACGAGGACCGGATCGTCATCTACCGCGACACGCTCGAACGCGACTTTGGCCACGACCGCGAGCGGCTTGCCCGCGAGGTCGAGCGAACGCTGCGCCACGAGCTGGCACACCACCTCGGTTGGGACGAGCGTGGCGTCGGCGGGCTGGGATTGTGAGCGCGGTCGGCCGAGCTAACGGACGAGGCAGTCTCGCGTCAGCGTCGTCGTGATGGTCTGCCCATTGGCGAATCGAAAGCTGCCGCGGGCGAAGTTGAAGAGGGCGCCCGGGTAGCCGGGCGGGGCTGCACATCGCGCACTGACGAAGCTGTGCAGCTCGCCCTGGTGGCGGTAACGGCGATCGAAGGTGAGCGAGAGATCGGTGACGTAGCCCAGGTCGGCGGCGATCCGCGGGATCCTCGCCGAGATCACCGTCCCATAACGGCCGCGAGCTGGGTGCGTGATCTTGAACATCAAGACGATGGTCGCCTCGACGGGATTGGTGCCGTAGACGTGCAGGGCAATCGCCGGGCGCCCGTTGCGGCGGCTGTTGAAGGCGAGCATGCTGCCCTCGACCGGGAACTTGAGGTCGGGGAAATCGACGTTGGCGCCGAATCGCCCGCGTCCGACAAGGGCGCGGCGGCAGGTAGCAAGAGCAGTCTTTGCGGAGGTCGCCTCCAGTCGTTGCGGCAAGCAGACCGGCAAGCCGCGGGTCGAGAGGCGGCCGTAGCGGTTCACTGCAATCGACATCTGGCGGAGTTGTGGCGGACGGCTGCCGTCGGCCGTTCTGACCGAGCCACTGAGGCTGACGGTGACTGGGACGTCACGGTCGCGGGGGAGCGCGTGCGGCGTGAAGCGGGCGTCGAAGGCGAGTCGCAGGTTGCCCTGTTGGCGCAGCTCGGCATCGGCGATGCCGGTCCCGAGCACAACCGCGAGGAGGGCCAGTCCGCTGAGCGCTCGGCGTCGCATACGCGACCCAGTCTAGGCGTCGCCGGGCTAGGGTTCTCGCGATGGCCGACGAGCGGCATTGGATCGACCTTGCCGAGGGTGATGAGTTCGCCGGCTACCGAGTAGAGCGCACGCTCGGACGCGGCGGGATGGGGATCCTCTACCTGGCGCTGGAGCCGGGACTGGAGCGGCGTGTCGCCTTGAAGCTGATTGCTCCCGAGGCAGCGGCCGACGAGGTCTTCTCGCGCCGCTTCGCAGAGGAGTCGCGGGTCGCTGCCTCGATCGAGCATCCCCACGTTGTGCCGATCTACGCAGCCGGGGAGGAGCAAGGCGTCCCCTACATCGCCATGCGTTACGTCTCGGGCTCGGACCTCGGCAGGCGCCTGGCGCGGGAGGGCCGGCTGCGACCGGAGGTCGCCGTCAACCTGATCGCCCAGGTCGGCAGCGGACTCGACGCGATCCACGCCGCCGGTCTCATCCACCGCGACGTCAAGCCGGCCAACGTCCTGCTCAGCGGCGCGACCGGCGAGGACCACGCCTACATCACCGACTTCGGCGTCGCCCGCAACGTCGCCACCGAGTCGGGGCTGACCCAGACCGGCCGCTTCGTCGGCACGCTCGACTACGTCGCACCCGAGCAGATCTCGGGCGCTCCGGTCGACGCCCGCGTCGACGTCTATGCCCTCGGTTGCCTGCTGTTCAAGCTGCTGACCGGCGAGGTGCCGTTTCCAAGGGATGGAGAGGCGGCGCGCCTCTACGCTCACCTCAACGA
>DASTYR010000263.1:0-9591 GCA_035764795.1 Solirubrobacterales bacterium
CCTGGCGGTCGGCCCGGCCGCGGCCGGCTTCGCCAACGTCTGGCCGCTGGCCCTGCTCTTCGCGGCGCTCGGCATCGTCCTCAATGGCTGGTCGCTTCGAACCAGCGTGGTGACGGGCGCCGCGGCCGGCGTCCTGGTGGGGATGTACGTCATCGACCTGCTCGGCAGGCTCGATCCCGACCTCTCGGAGATCCGCTACCTCTCGGTCTTCAAGTACTATGGCAACGCGATCGAGGACGGCATCGAACCGCTCGCCTTCTGCGGCGTCACGGCTGCCGCGATCGCGCTTGCGGCACTCGGGGCATGGCTCTTCGAGCGGCGGGACATCGCCTAGCGGTCCCTGTCGTCTGATGCATCGGAAGTCATCCCGGTTGCTGCTTCGTCTACCTCGCGAACGGATCGAGCAATGCGACGCCGGTGGCCTCGACGCTGGCGACGTTGCGGGTGACCAGCGTCAGGTCGAGGACCCTCGCCGTCGCGGTCAACAGACCGTCGATGACGGGCAGAGGGCCCGGGACGTTCATCCTGCCCCACTCTTCAGCAATTGCCCGGTCGATCGGGAGGATCCGCTCCCCGTGGGTTTCGCTCAAGCGGGCCAGCCAGCGATCCAGGGAGGCTGCCGAGTCGGGATCGCGGCGGCGCACGCTCTCGACTCCGCGTCGGATCTCACCGATCGTCACGACGCTCAGAAAGAGCTCCTCGTCGGCGATCTCGGCAAACCAGGAAGTGACGTTCGAATCTGCTCGCTGCCCCTTGCGCAGCTCCGAGATGACGTTGGTATCGAGCAGGAAGCAGCTCAAAGCACGACTGGACGACCGCGATCCTCGGGACGTTCGAAATCTCCGTCCTCGCCGACGTCGGGCATCTCCAGCAAGAGCTCCTTGAGGGGCTTGGCCGGCCCCCCGGACCGCAGCGCCTCCCGCAGGATCTGCCGGTGCTCCTCCTCCGCCGAGCGACCGTGCTGAGCGGCGCGGAGCTTCAACTCGCGCACCACATCGCTCTCTATGTCTCGGACCAAGAGCTGCGCCACAGTGATAGCAATGATAGCGCGCCCATCATGTCGAGGTTTCCGTCTCAGGGGCCTGCCCGACCGCCCTAATGTGTGCAAAGGCGTGTCAGCTTTCGGTTAGCTTGGGGCCGCCATGGCTGGGGACGCGCGCGCCGAGACGATTCGCCTGCGCGACGGACGTGCCCTGGCCTATGCGGAATGGGGCCCTGCCGACGGACGGCCGGTTCTCCACTTCCACGGCGTCCCGGACGGACGGCTCAGCTGGGGCGGCGGCTCCCTCTGTGAGGATCGCGAGATCCGGTTGATCGCGCTGGACCGGCCCGGAGTCGGTGGGTCCGATCCGAAGCCGGGGCGCTCTGTCCGCGACTGGGCTGCGGATGTCGAAGAGGTGGCGGAACAGCTCGGGCTCGATCGATTCGCTGTGAGTGGATGGTCCGCGGGCGGGGCCTACGCACTTGCCTGTGCCCACGAGCTGGGGCCGCGGATAGATGCGGTTGCCCTCATCAGCGGAGCCGGCAGGCTCGACCTACCAGGCTTCGTCGAGCAGATGTCCACCGCGGCCGCTTGGAGGCTCGCCGCCCACATTCCCTCGGCGATGACGCTCGCCTACTCGGCCCTCGCCGTCCTTGCTCGCAGCAGGCCCGGCGTCGCGCAGAAGATCCTGTTCTCCGGCGTCTCGAAGGTGGACAGGGCAGTGATAAACCGCCCGGAGGTGGGATCCCGCTTGGTCTCCGCCTACGTCGAGGCCGCTCGACGCGGTGGCCGCGGCCTGACCGAAGACATGCAAGCGGTGCTCAGTCCGTGGGGTTTCGACCCGGGCGAGATCCTTTCTCCCGTCCACGTCATTCACGGTAAGCAGGACACCGTCGTGCCGCCGGCGCATGCCGAGCACTGGATAGAGAACCTCCAAACCGCAAACCCGGTCTGGGTGGAGGGCGCCGGCCACTTCTTGATCGAGGAGCACGCCGGCAGGGTCCTCGGCACCCTCGTGGCGTGACCGGGTTGCCTCGGCCGCCGAACATGTCCTCCAGGCGCATCGCGAGGACCGCGAAAGAGCCGGTACCTGGCTCCCTCGGCGATCACGACGTCGTCGGCCGAGATTCGGTCCGAAAGAGTCGCGTGCTCGCTCAGCTCAGGCACGAGGGCGGCAAGCTCGGGGCCAGCCGCCTGGCTCAACGACGCGCGCCATGCGTCATCGCCGGCAAGGGCCAGATCGCCTATCGGCCGCACCCAGGGCTCGAACGCGACCACTGCCTCGGGCGGGCAGCGCGCCAGCACGACCACCGCGCCGGCGGCGTGCGCTTCCGCGGCGGCAGCGGCGGCGTGGCGCGTCTTGCCGATGCCCGGCTCGCCCGCCGCCACTCCCACCCTCGCCGCGATTCCAATCCCGCCCTGCTCGGCATCCTGTCGCTCGACTGCCGCCTGGATCGCCGCGGCGGCTCGCAAGGCGCCCAAGGCGCTCTCGAAGTCGCCATCGCCCCGTCGCCGAGGGTCTTGACCAGCCGCCCTCCACAGAGCGAGACCGCCTCGGTCACGTCCTTGACATGGGCGCGGCGGATGCCGTCCATCCGGTCGTCTCCGAGGCTCGCCAGCAGAGCGGTCGAATCGACCAGGTCGCTGAAGACGATGATCGCAACCCCGGTCATCGGGCGAGATCTTCCCGCATGCCGCACATTCGCTCGATCATCCCGGGCAGCGACCGCTCGCGAATCCGGGAAAACCCGAAGCTCGGTCGGGTGAGCCTCCCCGATGCACGCTCGGCTCAATGAAGCGAGCATCGGGTCATGGGGACGAACATCCTCGAAGCGAGGGATCTGACGCGCACCTTCGGCAGCGGGGCGACCGCGGTGCACGCCCTCGATCGGGTCGATCTGTCCGTCGCCGAGGGCGAGATGGTCGCGATCATGGGGCCGTCGGGCTCCGGCAAGAGCACGCTGCTCCACATCCTCGGCGCCCTCGACCGGCCCGACGGCGGCTCGGTTGCGATCGACGGCCGCCGCTACGACGACCTCTCCGATCGCGAGCTGACGCGGCTGCGCGGCGAGGTCTTCGGCTTCGTCTTCCAGTTCTTCAACCTCCTGCCCACCCTCACCGCCGCGGAGAACGTGCTGCTGCCGGCGCTCGTCAACGGCGAGCGGCCGGGCCGCTACGCCGAGCGCATCGACGAGCTGATGGCGCGGGTCGGCCTCGCCGACCGCGTCGCCCACCTTCCGACCGAGCTCTCCGGCGGTGAGCAGCAGCGCGTGGCGATCGCCCGCGCCCTGCTCCGCCGGCCCCGCCTCGTCCTCGCCGACGAGCCGACCGGCAACCTCGACTCGAACGCCGGCGGCACCGTGATGGCGCTGCTGCGCAGTGTGGTCGACGAAGGCGAGACCGTGGTGATGGTCACCCACGACCCTGGCGCCGCGGCGCTCGCCGACCGCGTCGTCTTCCTCCGCGACGGGGCGATCGTCGGCGCCGTGGCCGGCGGCGACACGGGCGCGGTGATCGACGCCTTCCGCGAGGTGGAGGCGGGTGGAGGCGGCCGGCTGCAGCGGGCGCTGGCGTGAGCCGGGGCACGCGACCGCGCGGCGCTCGGCTCCACGGCTTCGCCGGGATCGCCACCCGCTCGCTGCGGACGCGTCCCCTCCGCTCGGCGCTGACCACGGCCGGGATCGTGCTCGGCGTCGGCATGGCGTTCGGCGTCCTGATCCTGGTCACGACGATCCACTCCAGCTTCAGCAACATCTTCGACGCCCTCTACCGGGACACCAACCTGATCGTCTCCGGCAAGTCGTGGGTCGGCTCGGTGCCGGAGCGGACGCTGCCGAAGGTGCAGCGGGTCGACGGCGTTGAGGCCGCGGTCGGCAGCGTCACCGGGATCTTCCGCGTGATCGACGAGGAAGGCGAAGCTCGCAGCGGCAGCCGCGCGACCCTGTTCGTCTCCGGTGCGGACTTCGACGCCCCCGACCCGACGGGCAGCGCCATCGTCGCCGGCCGCGAGCCCGAGCGCCCGAACGAGATCGAGCTGGAGCGCAGCTGGGCCGAGCAGGAGGGGCTGGAGCCGGGCGACCGCCTCGACCTGGGGACCCCCTCCGGCAAGGCGGAAACGGTCGTGTCGGGGATCTTCGAGCTGGAGACGGCGCTCGACCTCGGCGGCTACGGGACGGCGGCGATGCCGGTCGAGGCGGTGCGGGAGCTGACCGGCAAGCGCGGCGTCTGGGACGAGATCGCCGTAATTGCCGCCGACGGCGTCGCCACCGGTGAGTTGCGAGGGCGGATCGACGCGGTGCTCGGGCCAGGGGTCGAAGTCATCACGCCGGCGACGCGCGGGGACGAAGCGAGCGAAGCGATGGCCGGGCTCGACATCGTCCTCTACTTCTTCTCCGGCATGGCGATCTTCGTCGGTGGCTTCCTGATCCTCAACGCCTTCAACATGACCGTCCTGCAGCGGATCCGCGAGATCGGCACGCTGCGGGCCCTCGGCGCCTCGCGGCTGCGCGTGGCCGGCTCGGTGGTCGGCGAAGCGATGGCGCTGGCGACGATCGGCTGCCTGCTCGGGCTGGCGCTCGGCGTCGCCCTCGCCGAAGCGCTGGCGGCGGCGATGCGCAGCTTCTTCGGGCTACCGCTCTCCGCGGTCGAGATAACCGCCGGCGCCGCGATCGTCGCGATCGTCGTCGGCCTCCTCGCCACCTTGGCCGGCTCGCTCAGCCCGGCCCTGCGCGCCGGCCGAATCTCGCCGATCAGCGCCCTCACCGGCGGCGTCGGCATCGAGCGTCCGCCGGGCCCCCGCCGCGCCCTCCTCGGTGCCGCGCTCTTCCTGCCCGGCCTGGCGATCGGCGGGCTCTTCTGGTTCAGCAACCAGAGCGGCGACGCCTTCGCGGCGCTGGTCGGCGTCGGCTCGACGGTGACGATGTTCGTCGGCATGGTGCTGCTGGCGCCGTTCGTGGTGATGCCGATCGTGCGCCTGCTCGCCGTCCCGGCACGCTCCGCGATGCCGGCCGAGGGCCGGCTCGCCGTCGACTCGCTGCGGGCCAACCCGCTGCGCACCTCGGCCACGGCCGCGGCGCTCGTGGTGACGCTCTCGGTCGTCGTCGTCAACTCGATGATGAGCGCCAGCTTCCTCGGCTCGATCTCCAACGAGCTCGACCGCCGCTTCGCCCGCGACCTCACCGTGCAGCCGCTCGGCTACAGCAGCTTCGGCCCGCCCACCAGCGCCATCGACAGGTCGCTGCGCGAACGGATCGCCGGCCTGCCGACGGCGGACGTCGTCACGCCGCGCCGCATCGTCTTCACGAACCACCTGCCGGGCAGCGACGCGCCCGGCCTGCTGACCGCGGTCGATCCGCGTCGCTGGCCGCAGGTGGATCGCTCCCAGTACGAGGGCGCTAGCACCGCCGAGGCGATGGCGGGGCTGGAAGGTGGCGGGATCGTCGTCGGCAACGGATACTCGGACGAGACCGGGATCGGGGTGGGCGACGATGTGCTGCTCGAGGGCGCCTCGGGCACGCGCCGCGCCCCGGTGGTCGCGACGGTCGACACCTTCGAAGCCAACGGCAACGAGCTGACGATGTCGCTGGCGACGATGAAGCGCGTCTACGGCATCGGGTCGGACTCGATCCTCGCCGTCACCGCGCGCTCCCCCGCCGAGCGCGAACGGCTCGAGGTCGAAGCGAAGCACCTGCTCGCCGACCGCTACCCGGGTTTCGAAGCAGTCTCCAACAGCGAGATGAAGGAGCAGTACGAAGACCAGGTCAACCAGCAGTTCGCCTTCTTCAACGCGATCATCGGGATCGCCGTGATCGTCGGCCTGCTCGGCATCGTCAACACCCTCTCGATGTCGGTGATCGAGCGCACCCGCGAGATCGGCGTCCTGCGCGCCCTCGGCGGCTCGCGCTGGCGGATCCGCCGCACGATGCTCGACGAGAGCCTGCTGATCTCGCTCGCCGGCAGCCTTGCCGGAATCGGCGCCGGCCTCCTCGTCGGCCTCGTCTGGATCCTCTCCATCCGTGAGAGCACCCTGGTCGGGCTGGAGCTGCACGTCCCGACCGGCATCCTGCTCCTGATCGCCTTCCTCGGCGTAGTCATCGGCACCCTCGCCGCGATCCTCCCGGCGCGGCGGGCGGCGCGCCTCGACCCGCTGCGGGCGCTCACCTACGAGTAGGGCGGCGTCGCCTACGCCGCGCCGGTGAGAAGGAGAATCGTGAGGAAGCCCGAGCCGGTCGCGAGGGCGCCGGAGCCCTGGTACTGACGCTCCTCGGACGGCGGCACCAGCGCCGAGACGGTGAGGTAGAGCATCCCGCCCGCGCCGACCGCCTGGAGGATGCCGATGGCATCGGGGCTTGCGTCGCGGAGCAGGAGGTAGCCGATCAGCGCCGAGACGAAGAGGCTCGCACCCACCAGCCCGGTCCAGCCGACGATGCGATGGACGGCGCGTCGGCCTGCCTTGCCGCTGGCCACGAACTCCCCGATGCTCAACCCCTCGCTCAGGTTGTCCACCGCGATCGCGGCGGCGATCAGGAGACCGACCTCCGGTTCGATCACCATGCCGGTCCCGATCGCGAGGCCCTCCACCAGCTCCTCCGCGCTGGTGCCGCCGGCGAGAACGGTCACCTGGTCGCCCCGGGGTCGGTGGCTGCGATGGTAGGCCTCTACCTCGGACCACTGCTCGGCCTCGTGCCCGGCGAGGCGCCAGCGGTTGACGAAGAGGTCGAACAGCCAGATCGCCAGGAACCCGAGGCCGAAGCCGGCACCGGTGGCGAGCACGGAGGCCCGCTCGAGCGCCTCGGGGAGCATCTCCAGGGTGACGGCGCCGATCAGCGCCCCAGAGGCGTAGCCGAAGACGATCGACATGGCGAAGCTAGACGGCCGGCGTACGAGCGCCAGCAGACCGCCGGCCACTGACGCCAAAGCCGCGCCTCCGGCGACGAGGACCACCGTCAGCACTGGGCGCGCCCCTCACGCAGGCGCTGCATTGCCTTGAAGACCTCGGTCCCGATCAGCGGCGCGGTGGCGAGCGAAAGAGCGGCGAGGAGCTGGCCCGTGCTCAACGCGACCGTCGAGAGAGCGTCGCGGAACGCAGGCACCGCCAGGGCCGCCACTGCCACCAGGGCCGAGGCGACCACGGCGCCGTTCAAGAACCAGTTTGCCCTCGTGCGAAGGAAGAGACCGTCACCGCGGACCGCGTAGACGTAACCGAGCTGGGCGAACACGACGGTGGTGAATGCCATCGTCTGCGCGGTTGCGTCGCTCTCGGCGCTTCCGATCAGGAAGGCGGCGAAGGCGGCTGCCCCCGTGATGAGCGCGCCCACGGTCAGCCGCCAGCGCATCGGACCGAGCAGTCCCTCGCCAGTGGGCCGCGGCGGCCGTCGCATGGTCTCGCGGTCGGCGGGATCGAGACCGAGCGCCACCGCGGGCAGGCCGTTGGTGAGCAGGTTGATCAGCAGGATCTGGGCAACGGTGAGCGGGGCGCCGAGTCCCGGCAACACGGCGAGCGCGAAGAGGAGGACCTCGCCCGCGTTCGCAGCGAGCAGGAAGTTGATGAAGCGGACGACGTTGGCATAGATCCGCCGACCTCCTTCCACGGCCGCGACGAGCGTCGGGTAGCTGTTGTCCGTGAGGACCAGCTCGGCAGCGTCGATCGCGGCATCGCTGCCGCCCCTGCCCATCGCGACGCCGATGTCGGCCGCCGCCAGGGCGGGGACGTCGTTGACGCCGTCGCCGGTCATCGCGACCACCTCGGCGTCCTCTTGAAGCGCGGCGACGACACGGGACTTGTGCTCGGGCACGACCCGGGCGAGAACGTGGGCCGTCCGAATCCGCTCGCGGAGGTCCGCGTCGTCGGTTTCCTCCAGCTCAGGCCCGGTGATGAGGATGGGTTGAGTCGCGGGAGCGATCCCGCACGCACGGGCCACCGCGAGCGCGGTGCGGGGATGGTCGCCGGTGATCATGATCGTGCGGATGCCGGCCTGGCGAGCAGTCTCGACGCTCTCCAGCGCGCCGTCGCGCACCGGATCGACCAGGCCGATGAGGCCAAGGGGCTCGAGCTGCCGCTCCGGATCGGCGCCCGGCGGCAAATCGTCTCGTCGCGCGATCATCAGGACGCGGATTCCCTCAGCCGCCCACGTCTCCGCCTCCTCTTCGAGTTGTGCCGCCGCCGAAGGATCGAGCAGGCAGGGAAGGATCGCCTCGGGCGCCCCCTTCACATAGGCCGAACGGCCTTCCCCCTCCCCCGCGACCACGACGCTCATCCGCTTGCGTTCGGAGTCGAACGGCTCGCCGCCCGCGATCTCCTTGTCGCGCAGGAGCTCGGCTCGCCGCAAGCCCCTGTCGCCTGCGGCCGCGGCGATCGCCGCCTCTCCGGGATCGTGGGCGTCCTCGGAAGCGATCACCGCCGCCTGAAGCAGCTCCTCCTCGGTGGCGCCGGGGGTCGCCAGAAGTCGAGCCACGGTCATGCGATTCGTGGTCAGGGTTCCGGTCTTGTCGGTGCAGATCACGGTCGTCGAGCCCAGCGTCTCCACGGCGCGCAGGCGGCGAACGACGGCGCCGCGTTCGGTCAGCCGTCGCATCCCCAGGGCCAGCGTGATCGTGACCACGGCGACCAGGCCCTCGGGGACCGCGGCCACCGCCAGGGCGACACCGACCCCCAGGCTTGCTCCCAGCGACTCCCCGTGTATCCAGAGGAGCGCGGCCAGGCTAAAGCAGGCCGCGATCACGGCAACCAGCAGCTGCCTCGCAAGACGGTCGAGTCGTCGCTCGAGCGGCGTCGGGGGAGGCTTCCGCCGTGCGGCGGCGGCGATCCTGGCCAGCTCGGTATTCGCCCCGGTCGCCGTGACGAGGACGCGGGCCCGACCTCGAGTCACGGTCGTCCCGCACAGAACGACCGTGGGGCGCTCGGAGAGGATCGCCGCCACCGGGGCCGGTGGCTCGGCCCGCTTGCCAACCGGCACCGACTCGCCCGTCATCGACGACTCGTCCAGCTCGAGCCTCGTCGCCTCGAGCAGTCGTCCGTCGGCGGGGACCCGGTCGCCGGCGACGAGCAGGATGACGTCTCCCGGCACCAGCTCGACCGCGTCGACCTCCACCGTCGAGCCATCGCGGACGACGACGGCGCGCGGCGAGAGCAGGCTTCGCACCGCGCGCGCCGCCCGGTCCGCGCGCCCCTCCTGGACCGTGCCCAGGGCGGCGTTGAGGATCACGATCGCCGCGATCATGGCGGTGTCGATCCACTCGCCGAGCAGCGCCGCCACCGCGGCCGCTCCCAGCAGGAGGAGAACGAAGGCGTCGCGAAACTGGCGCGTGATCAGCGCCATGACGCCGATCGGCGCCTCCTCGGGCAGCGAATTGGGGCCGAAGCGCTCGCGCCTCGCCGCGGCCTCCCCTACGTCCAGACCGCGCCCGGCATCGCTGCCGAGGAGCGTCACCGTCTCCTTTGCGGTCGCGGCATGAAAGGGGGTGGGGGAAGCGATGGCCCACAGCTTCCCTTCCCGAGCGCGATGCCACAACCGCCCTCCTGGGAGCTCGTCTCCTCGGTCAGCGGCTCACCTATGCGCCAGCTCCTCCGGCTCCCCGTAGACGACCAGGCCGTGGATGCAGATCACGCA
>DASTYR010000264.1:0-2641 GCA_035764795.1 Solirubrobacterales bacterium
CTCGGCCAGCTCCCGGCTGATCCCGTCCATGTGGGGCGAGTGGAACGGGCCGGAGACCTTGAGCGGGATGGAGCGGCGAGCTCCGGCGGCGCGCAACGGGCCCTCCGCCGCTGCCAACGCCTCGGGCGTCCCGCTGATGACCACCTGGCCCGGCGCGTTGTCGTTGGCCACCACCAGGTCGGCTCCGAATTCCAGGTCCGCCACGACCGCAGCGACCCCATCGCGGTCGAGGCCGATGACCGCGACCATGCCGCCGGGCACCTGCGCGTCGGCCATGAGCTCGCCGCGCCGCGCAACCAGGAGCAGCGCGTCAGCGAGCGTCAGGGCGCCAGCGGCGACCAGCGCGGCGTACTCGCCCACCGAGTGGCCGGCGACGAAGGCGGGGACGAGTCGCTCACCGAGGCTCCCGAGCTCCTCCTCGAGGGCGCGATAGCAGGCGAGCGAGGTGGCCACCAGGCAGGGCTGCGTCTGGCGCGTGTCGTTGAGCTGTTCCTCGGGCCCGGCCCAGGCGAGCGCCGAGACCGCCCAGCCGAGCGCCTCATCCGCCTCGCGGAAGGTCGCCGCGGCCGCCGGGGAGACGGCCGCCAGCTCGCGCCCCATGCCGACGGCCTGGGACCCCTGCGGCGAGAAGAGCAGCGCGACCGTCACTCGGCCGCTTCCATCTCGATCAGGAGCTGGCCGTATTCGACCGCCTCACCGGTCTCGGTGACGAGGTTGCGGACGAGGCCGCGACGCGGGGCGCGCACCTCGTGGCGGACGCCCAGCATCTCGACATGACCCAGCTCGTCCCCCTTGTCCACCGGCAGGCCGGGGCCAAGCCCGTCGGCATAGACGAAGAAGCCGACCGCCGGTGAGGTGACGCCCTGCGCGCTGGGGCCGCTGGGGACGACGCCGACGCGGTCGCTCGGCACCGCGGAATGGCCCGACGCGGGCCGCACGGCGGGTGCCTTGGTCCCTTCGATCGCCCTGGCGACGCGGACGCGCAGGTCGCCGTGGCGCACCTCGATCTCGCCCAGGCCATGCTGGGCGAGCCGTTCGGTGAGCTGCGGGATGAGCTCGGCCGCTGCTCGTTCGATCTGCTCGAGCGGATCGGCTTCGTCGGTCATGCACCCTCCTCGTTGCTGTCGGCGTCCTCGCCACTCGGCCAGATCTCGCTCCAGCGCGGCCGCTGCGGCACGCCCGGCAGGCGCAGCAGGCGCCCGATGCGACGGCGAAGCGACGGCTCCCCTGCCTGCTCCCCGCCGGCGACCTGTGTCTCGCGGACCAGCCCGATCCCGCGCAGACGAGCATAGCGGGTCGTCAGCAGGGCCTCCGTTTCGAGCCTCGTGATCCTGCCGAGGGACGCGAGGATGGCCTGCTTGACGGCGGCGGCGGTGGCGGCGTGGTCGCCGTGGGCCCCCTCGCCAGGCTCCTCGATGACGCCATCCAGGATGCCGAGCTCGAGCTGCTCGGCCGCGGTCATGCGCATCGCGGCCGCCGCGGTCGGCGCGGCCTCCGGGGCGCGCCACAGGATCGCAGCGCAGCCCTCCGGCGAGATCACCGAGTAGGTCGCGTTCTCGAGCGCCAGGACCTCGTCGCCGACACCGATCGCCAGCGCCCCGCCGGAGCCTCCCTCGCCGATGATGACCACCACGATCGGCACCTGCAGGCCGGTCATCAGCTTGATCGACGAGGCGATCGCCTCCGCCTGGCCACGCTCCTCGGCGGCCGGACCCGGGAATGCGCCGGCGGTGTCGAGGAAGGTGATGAGCGGCATGCCGAGCTTGTCGGCCAGCCGCATGAGGCGCTGCGCCTTGCGGAAGCCCTCCGGATACGGCGAGCCAAAGTTGCGGAAGATGTTCGACTCGGTGTCCTTCCCCTTCTGGTGGCCGATGACCATCACCGCCCGACCCTCGAGCAGGGCGGGGCCACCGACGATCGCCGGGTCGTCGCGGAACGAGCGGTCGCCGTGCAGCTCGGTGAAGTCGTCGAAGATCAGCGCCACCAGGTCGAGGGTGCGCGGCCGCTCCGGGTGGCGGGCGAGCTGGACACGGCGCCAGGCCGATTCGATCGCCTCGGCCGACGGCGGCGAGGCGCTCAGCACGATGTCGCTCACTTCTCTTCCTCACGCGCCGGTGGCTTCTCGACCTCGATCCCGATCGTCTCGCTCACCGCGGTGCCGAGGCGCTCGGCCATCCCGGAGAGGACGCCAATCGGCCCCCAGCCGCGCGCGTCGCCGTTCGTCTGCCAGCCGTCCTCGGCGGGGGCTGCCGGAAGCAGCTTGAGGAGGCGGGAGAGCGCCGTGCGCAGCTCCGACCGAGGGACGATGCCGTCAACGAAGCCATGCTCGAGCAGCGACTCAGCGCTCTGGAAGCCCTCCGGCAGGTCCTCCCCCACCGTCCCGCTGGCCACCCGCGCACCAGCGAAGCCGATGAGGGCCTTCGGCTCGGCCAGGATCACGTCGCCGAGCGACGCGAAACTGGCCAGCACGCCGCCGGTGGTCGGGTCGGTGAGGACGCTGATGAACGGGATGCCGGCCGCGTCGAGGCGCGTCAGCGGGGCGGTCGTCTTGGCCAGCTGCAGCAGGGAGAGCGTGCCCTCCTGCATGCGCGCGCCGCCCGAGGCGGAGATGACGATCGCCGGGATGCGCTCGGTCAGCGCC
>DASTYR010000265.1:0-2621 GCA_035764795.1 Solirubrobacterales bacterium
GATCCCGGTCAAGCACGGCGAAGGGCGCTACTGGGCGCCACCCGAGATGCTCGACGAGATCGAGGCGCGCGGCCAGGTCGCCTTTCGCTACGCGCCTGGACAGAACCCGAATGGCTCGCTGAACGACATCGCCGGGGTGACCAACGAGGTCGGCAACGTGCTTGGCCTGATGCCGCACCCCGAGCATGCGGTCGACCAGCTCGAGGGGTCGACCGACGGGCTGCGCGTCTTCGAGCGGATGGCGCGGCTGGCGCGCGTCGCGGCATGACCGCGGGAGGGGCGGCCGCATGACCGTCGAGATCGCCAAGCACCGTGAGCTGGGGCTTACCGACGCCGAGTTCGCCCTGATCTGCGAGAAGCTCGGCCGCGAGCCGAACGACGTCGAGCTGGCGATGTTCAGCCTGCTCTGGTCCGAGCACTGCGCCTACAAGCACTCGCGCAAATTGCTGCGGCGACTGCCGACCGAGGGCGAGCGGGTCGTGATGGGGCCGGGCGAGAACGCCGGCGCGGTCGACATCGGCAACGGCCACGCTGTCGCCTTCAAGGTCGAGTCCCACAACCACCCGAGCGCGGTCGAACCGTTCGAGGGGGCGGCGACGGGGGTCGGCGGGATCCTGCGCGACGTCTTCGCGCTCGGGGCGCGACCGATCGCGCTGCTCGACTCGCTGCGCTTCGGCGAGCTCGATTCGGAGCGCTCGCGCTTCCTGCTCGACGGCGCGGTGCGCGGCATCGGCCACTACGGCAACTCGATCGGCGTGCCGACGGTCGGCGGCGAGATCTACTTCGAGGCCCCCTACGAGCACAACTGCCTGGTCAACGCGATGTGCGTGGGGTTGGCGCGGACCGAGGAGATGGTGCGGGCGGCCGCGGCCGGGGTCGGCAATGCCGTTGTTTTGATGGGCGCCTCGACCGGGCGCGACGGGATCGGGGGGGCATCGGTGCTCGCCTCGGCCGAGCTCGGCGAGGGCGACGAGGCGAAGCGGCCGACCGTGCAGATAGGCGACCCCTTCGAGGAGTCGAAGGTGCTCGAGTGCTGCCTGGAGCTGCTCGCCAAGGGGCTGCTCGTCTCGCTGCAGGACCTCGGTGCGGCCGGGCTGACCTCCTCGGCCGGCGAGATGGCCTCGGCGGGCGGGGTCGGGATCGACCTCGACGTGGCCCGGGTGCCGCTGCGCGAGGCCGACATGGAGCCCTTCGAGATCATGGTGTCCGAGTCCCAGGAGCGGATGCTGGCGGTGGTCGAGCCCTCGAAGGTCGCCGAGGTGGTCGCCGTCTGCGAGAAATGGCAGACCGGGGCGGCCGAGATCGGCGTCGTCACCGACAGTGGCCAGATCCGGATCCTGCGCGAGGGCGAGGTCGTCGGCGAGATGCCGGTCGAGGCGCTGGTCGACGGCTGCCCGCTCTACGACCTCGAGCCGGCTGAGCCGGCTGAGTGGATCTACGGCAATGAGGACGTGCTCGACGCGCGGGTCGCCGCGGTGGCCGGTCCGTCGGCGGGCTCAGGCGACCTAGGGGCGGTCCTCCTCGCCCTGCTCGCCTCCCCCAGCATCGCCTCCAAGCGCTGGGCCTTCGAGCAGTACGACTCGATCGTCGGCTCGCGCACGGCGCGGCGGCCGGAGTCGGCCGACGCCGCGGTGCTGGCAATCCCCGAGGCCGCCAGGGCGATCGCCGTCTCGATCGACGGCAACGGTCGCCGCGTCGCCTGCGATCCCTACGCCGGCACGGTCGAGGCG
The DNA here is from genome assembly GCA_035764795.1 of Solirubrobacterales bacterium. Lineage (GTDB taxonomy): Bacteria > Actinomycetota > Thermoleophilia > Solirubrobacterales > 70-9 > VRUE01. Next base: position 1,731 of record DASTYR010000265.1, read on the forward strand.
GTGCTCGAGTGCGCCCAGAACCTGGCCTGCGTCGGCGCCGAGCCGCTCGGCCTCACCAACTGCCTCAACTTCGGCAACCCCGAGAAGCCGGCGCCAGCCTGGCAGCTCGACCGCGCCGTCAGCGGCCTCGCCGACGCCTGCCGGGCGCTGGGCGTCCCGGTCGTCGGCGGCAACGTCTCCCTCTATAACGAGGGGCCGGAAGGGCCGATCTACCCCACGCCGGTGGTCGGCATGGTCGGCGAGCTGCCCGACCCGAGCGCCGCGGCGCCGAGCGGCTTCGCGCGCCAGGGCGAGGCGATCGCCCTGGTCGGTCCCTTCGCCCCCTCGCTGGCCGGCTCGGAGCTGGCCAAGCTGCGCGGAGAGCTGGGCGCCGGTCTTCCCCAGCCCGACGTCAGCGCGGTCGCCGCCACCTGCGAGGCGGTACGCAACGCGGTGCGGAACGGCGCGCTCTCCTCCGCCCACGACGTCAGCGACGGCGGCCTCGCCGTGGCCTTGGCCGAGGCGGCGATCGACACCGGGACCGGCTGCCAGGTCGACCTCTCTCCTTTGCTCGACCGCGGTCACTCGGCTGAGGAAGCCCTGTACGGCGAGGGCCCGGGAGGATTCCTTGTCAGCGGTGAGCGCGCGGCGCTGGACGGGCTCGCGAGGGCCGGCGTCGAGCTTGCCTATCTCGGCGAGACCGGCGGCGACCGGCTCGTCCTCACCGCTGCCGATCTCTCGCTCGACCTCTCGGTAGAGGCCGCCGCCACGGCTTGGCGTTCCTTAGCCGCGCGCCTCGACTAACCGGGCGCGACGGGCCGATTTCGGTCGATCCTGACCCTGTTTTAGGCCCACCGACCTAGAACGGCATCTTGTCCCGCGCCCGCTGGCCGGTCGAGTGGCTCTTGTCGG
>DASTYR010000266.1:0-2945 GCA_035764795.1 Solirubrobacterales bacterium
GGTATGGTCGACGACAGCGTCGAGCACCGCCTCCACCCCTTCGCCCGTCTTGGCGGAGATGCGCACCACACGGTCAGCCTCCTCCCCGACGAGCTCGGCCACCTCGGCGGCCGCCGCGTCCGGGTCGGCCTGCGGCAGGTCGATCTTGTTGACGACGGGGACGATCTCGAGGTTGTTCTCGATGGCGAGGTACGCGTTCGCGAGGGTCTGGGCCTCGATGCCCTGCGCGGCGTCGACGACGAGCACCGCGCCCTCGCACGCCTGCAAGGCGCGGGAGACCTCGTAGGTGAAGTCGACGTGCCCGGGCGTGTCGATCAGGTTGAGCTGGTGGCCGCGCCACATGACCCGGACCGCCTGGGCTTTGATCGTGATCCCGCGCTCGCGCTCGAGGTCCATCGAGTCGAGCACCTGCTCGCGCATCTCGCGCCCGGTCAGCGTCTGGGTGACCTCGAGGATGCGGTCGGCCAGCGTCGACTTGCCGTGGTCGATGTGCGCCACGATCGAGAAGTTGCGGATGCGGTCGAGCGAGCTCATTCCTCGGTCGTTGTAGCTGATCGCCGACGCAACGACAGGAGAGTCTGCAGTTCGCGGACGCGGATGAGCGCCGCCAGACCGAGGTAGGCGGCGGCGCCGACGAGGACGGCGGTGCCCACGGACACGATCTGCCCGCCGAGCGAGCGGCCGAGAAGCTCGTCGAGGCCGTACCAGACCGCGAAGGCGACCCCGGCGGCGGCCGCGGACGCGGCGATGATGCGAGCGTAGGAGGACGCGAGGGCTCGACCGTCGATCCTGCCGAGGCGCCCTCGAATGAAGACGAGGAGTGCAGCGGTCCCGGCGATGTTGACGATCGAGGTGGCGAGCGGAATCCCCCAGACGCCGACGCGGTAGAGGGCCGCGTTCAGCATGATATTCAGGGCGAGGTTGCCGAGCGCGACCGCCGTCGGCACCCAGGCCGACTGAAGGCTGAAGAAGGCGCGGTTGAGCATCAGCATCGTCCCGTTGAAGGTCAGCCCGAGCGAGAAGGCCGCAAGTGCGGCGGCCACCACCTGGGTCTCGTCCGCGTCGAAGGCGCCGCGCTCGTAGAGCAGGCGCGTGACCGGCACGGCGAGCACTGCACCGATGGCGCTCGCAGGCAGAAGGAGAAAGCCGATCTGGCGGAGGCCGAGCGACACCGTCTCCCGGAACCCGACGATGTCGTTGCGGGAGGCGAGGCGCGACAGCCGCGGAAAGAGGACGGTGGCCACCGCGACCGAGAACATCCCCTGCGGGAGCATGTAGATCCGAAACGCCGCGTCGATCGCGCTCGGAGCCAGGTTCTTGTCGACGAACCGGGCCGCGAAGAACATGTTGATCACGAGGTTGAAGTTGATGAGCCCGACGCCCAGCGTCACGGGCAGCATCAGCATGAGGATGCGCTTCACCGCAGGGTCGCGGAGATCGAGGACTGCGCGGATCCGGCCGTCGCGGCCGCGGAGCCACCAGACCGGCGTGATCGCCTGGATGATCGTGCCGGCCAGGATGCCGCCCGCGTAGACGTAGAGCTGCGCCTCGACGCTCTCGAAGCGCGGGACGAAGACCACCAGCGAGACGATGATCGCGAGGTTCCAGAGGACCGGCATGAGCGCCGGGACGGCGAACTCGTCGTAGGAGTTGAGGATGCCGACGACGACTCCCGACACACCCATGAACAGGACGACGGGGAAGAGCACGCGCGCGAGATCCGCCGCCAGCTCGCCGTAGCCGAAGAGACCCATCACCCAGGGCGCGATCAGCATGAAGATCCCGGTGACGGCGCCGAGGACGAGGACCGTCAGCCACAGGAACGTCGAGGCAACCCGCCAGGCCCTCGATCGCTCTCCCTTGTCCAGCAACTCGCTGAACACCGGCACGAAGGCGGCCCCGAGCGCCATGTCCGCCGCGAGCGCGCGGACGAGGTTCGGGACCTGGAACGCGACCGTGAAGGCGTTGATCCCGGCCCCCTCTACGCCGAAGTACTTCCGAACGATGATCTCCCGGACCAGGCCGAGGACCCGGGAGAGGCCGGTCGCCGCGGCGAAGATCGCTGTCGACCAGCCGAGGCGGCGGGGCCGCCTGGTGGACTTGGCCTCGTCGGCCTCCGCCTCGATCGTCACCGGATCGAGGATAGGTGAGCGGCCGGAAGGGCGGCTCTTGCTACGATCTGCGCGGCCCGCCGGGGCCTTTTTCCTCCGTATGCCGAACATCAAGCAGCAGAAGCGCCGTGTCTCGATCGCCGCCCGCCAGCGGCTCGAGAACCTGCACTACCGCTCGACCGCGAAGACGCTCTACAAGCGGCTCGAGACCGCTGTTGCCGACGGCGACAAGGACGCCGCGACGCAGGCGCACCGCGACCTCGTCCGCTGCCTCGACAGGGCCGCCGCCACGCGCGCGATGCACCCGAACCGCGCGGCCCGCAAGAAGTCGCAGGCAGCCCGGCTCGTCGCCGGCAGCTAGCCCCGCGCGGCGAGTGCTTCAGGTCGGGCCACGAGCTCGACGAGCGCACGCTCCAGCTCGAGCTCGCCGGTCAGCCTGCTGGATCCCTTGAGCGCCGCGTCCAGCGCCGCGAGCCTCACGACGGCATCGTCGAGCTCGTCGCGCGTGTAATTGTCGGCGTGGCCCAGCGCCTTGCGGACGCGGAACTCGTGCTTGCGGATCTTCTTGGCGATGTCCTTCGCGCCCAGGCCTTCCTCCGCAAGGGCCTGCACCTGGCGCACCAATGCGACCTGGGAGGCGAGGCGCATGGCGATGACGAAGGGCTCCTCACCGTGCTCGAGGTCCGCCTGCGCCGCGGTGAGCGTCCCCGCCATGTTGCGCCCGCCCCAGGCGTCCATGATCGCCCATGCGGAGGCGTCAGTCGACGGCACGGCCAGCTGCTCCACCTCGCGGCGGCCGATCTGGTCGCCGCCCGCCCACGCCGCGAGCTTCTC
>DASTYR010000267.1:0-2376 GCA_035764795.1 Solirubrobacterales bacterium
CTTGTCCGACGATGCCTGGCCGGTGATCGCGACCATGGGGGCGCGATCGAGGAACGCGTCGGCAATGCCTGTCACGAGGTTCGTCGCTCCGGGTCCGAGGGTGCCCATGGCGACCGCGGCCTTGCCGGTCAGCCGGCCGTGGACGTCGGCCATGAACGCCGCGCCCTGCTCGTGCCGGGTGGTGATGTGCCGGACGGATTCGGTCCGCGAGAGCGCGTCGAGGATGTCCATCGTCTCTTCGCCCGGCACCGAGAAGACGAAGCGACAGGCTTCGGCGGCGAGGCAATCAACGAGGAGATCGGCGGCGGTGCGTGCCGGGCGGGCGGGGGCAGTCACCCCCGGAGTCTAGCGACGGTCGGATCAGTCCGGGTTCGCCGCTTCGGGATCGCCCTTGGTCGGCTTGTTCGGCTTCTCCTTGCACTGTCCCGGCGGGAAGCAATCGCCGAACTTCGCCTTGAAGCGATCGGCCTTCTCCTGGGACCAGCCCGGATGGCCTTCGCCGACCCGCTTCCAGCCGCCGGCCCAGGGCGGCTTGCCCCCTTCACGCAGCGCCGTTCCGTTGACGGTCTCGACGTCGACCTCGGTCGAATCGGCAGCCTTCTCCCCGACGATCGTGACGGAGTCCCCGACGTGCTGCTCGAGGGGGTTGTTGTCGCCCAGGAACCAGGCCGGGCCTGCCTCCAGCGTGTAGGTCGTACCGCCGCTCTGGATCGTGTAGGTCTTCCTGCCATCGGCATCGGTCGAGGAGGACAGCGTCCCACTCAGCGTGACCGGATCCTTGGCGACCTTCTCTTTCTTCGCCTTGCCCGAGTTGCCCGGGCTGTCAGGCTGGGGCGATTCGGCAGCAACCGCCGGAAGCGCGACCACGATCGCCAGGATCGCGAGCACCACGACGAGGAAGATCGGTCGCCGGCGGTTCATGAACGCACGGTAGCGCGGCCGGGGTCGGGTGAACCTGAGAAGTCGCTGAGAGTACGACGGTGGGGTTGCGCGCATGCCACGCCGGGCATCCAATGGCGTCGTGCAGGACCAGGGCGCGCCGCCACTCGTGCTCGTGATCGACGACGAACCGGGGATCGTCGACTTCGTCGAGGTCGGCCTGCGCGACGAGGGCTACCGGGTTGCGACCGCGGCCACTGCCGGGGAGGCCCTGCGGGCCCTTCGCGAGCTCGCGCCGGCGGTGGTCATTCTCGACGTGGGCCTTCCGGACGAGGACGGCTTCTCGCTCCTCGCCAGGCTTCGCAGCGAGAGCGACGTGCCGGTGGTGATGCTGACCGCTCGTGGCGAGGTCGACGACCGAATCCGCGGCCTCGAGCTCGGCGCCGATGACTACATCGCCAAGCCGTTTCACTTCGCCGAGCTGCTCGCGCGCGTCCGCGCGCTGCTTCGACGGCGCGAGCCGCGACCTGACGTCCTCAGGGTCTCGGACGTCTCGCTCGACGCCCGCACACGAGAGGTCCGGCGCGGTGATCGGGCCCTGCAGCTGACGGCCCGTGAATACGAGCTGCTCGAGCTCTTCCTGCGCCACCCGGGCGAGGTGCTCACCAAGCAGGCGATCCTCGAGCGGTTGTGGGGGTACGCCTTCGACGCGAACCTCGTCGAGGTGTACGTTGGCTATCTCCGCCGCAAGCTCGGCGAGCCTCCGCTGATCGAGACGCTCCGCGGCGCCGGCTACCTGCTGCGGGCGGCCGAACCATGAGTCGCTTCCGGACGTTGCGCTGGCGGTTGACCGCGCTGTACGCCGCCGTGGCCGCCGTCATGCTGATCGTCGTGCTCGCCGTCGGCAGTGCGATCGTCGAGGCGGCCCTGGTCCGGAGCACGGCGGAACGGCTCGAGATCGAGGCCGGCCTGATCGTCGCCGATGCCTCGGGTGGGCGGAAGGGCCCACGCGCGACCGACCTGGCCGCAGGCGATCTGGCCGCCGTCCTCGGAGGCCGTGGCACCGCCGTCGTGATCCTCGACGGCGACGGTGGAACGCTCGCCGCCGAACCGAATGGGGCAAGCACGCCGATCGTGACCGCACGCCTCGCGCCCGCCGAGTATGCCGCAGCCCTCGACGCGGGACAGTCCGTGACGGGCGTCCGTACGCTGCCCTCCGGCGAGCGCGTCCTGATGGTCGCGGCTCCGGTCGAGCTCCGCGCGCCAGGCCGGGGCAATGGAAACGGTCGCGGGCTCGGCAACGGCAGCGGGCGCGGCCTGGGGCGGGGTCTCGGCAACCAGAACCCGGGCGGGGGTACGGACATCGCGGAAGGACCGCCCAACGCGGTGGCCCAACTGGCGGTCTCGCTCGCGCCGATCGATGCGACGCTGGCCCAGCTGCGCCTCATCACGGCCGTCGTCGCCGGAGCCGTCCTGCTCCTCGCTGCGGCTGGTGTG
>DASTYR010000268.1:0-5833 GCA_035764795.1 Solirubrobacterales bacterium
GGGAGGACCGGCCCCCCTCCGCCGGAGGCCGTCGCGCAGCTGATCGTCTCGCAAGGGTTCAGGCGTGGTCCCCTGAGCCTCCGGCGGAGGGGGGCCGGTCCTCCCTGCCGCCGTGGGCGACGCCTGTGTCGATTGATGACATGAAGCGGCTGATTGCGGAGTGCCGGGAGCTGATGCCAGATGTTGGCGTTCAGGTGCCGCCGAACCTGGCGGAGTGGTGGCCGGAGCTGGTCGATGCGGGGGCGACCGATCTAGGTGGGCTGTCGGCGAACGGGGATCACATCTCGCCAGAGGAGCCGTTTCCAAGCCCCCACCAAGTCCGCAAGGAGCTTGCCCCGAAGGGGTATGCCTTAACCGAGCGTTTGTGCGTCTACCCGCAGTACATGGACGGCGAATGGATGGAGCAGGGGGTCCTCGACGTCATCAAGCTGAAGTATTGGAGCTTCATTCCGAGACGTGGCTCCGGAAGGCGTAGGGAAGAGAAGCTTGATGCGCGACTAGTAACGCAGGCGATCGCCAAGGGTCGCGAGGGCGCGGAGCTGAGTGAGGACGAGCTGACGGCGCTCTTTGCTGAGACTCGGCCCGAAGCGATCGAGGAGATGCGGGTGGCGGCCGACGAGCTGCGGGCTGAGCTGGTCGGCGATCGCGTCACCTTCGTCGTCAACCGCAACATCAACTTCACCAACGTCTGCGTGGTCGGTTGTGCGTTTTGCGGCTTCGGCCAAGGGCGGCGTTCGCCCGATGCCTATGAGCTCTCGGAGGCGGAATTCGCCGAGCGGGTGCGCGACGCGGTCGAGTTCGGCGCCACCGAGATCTGCATGCAGGGCGGGATCCACCCGGACTACACGCTCGAGCACTACGGGCGATGGCTGCGGCTCGCCAAGGAGGTCGCGCCGCGGATCCACCTGCACGCGTACTCGCCGATGGAGGTCCACTACATGTGCGAGCGCTCCGGCAAAGCGCCGGCGGACGTTTTCGCCTACCTGCTCGAGTGCGGGCTCGGATCTACTCCGGGCACCGCGGCCGAGGTGCTGGACGACGGAGTGCGGCAGCGCATCTCCCCCAACAAGCTGCCGGTCGAGCGCTGGGTGGAAATCGTCGAAGCGTCGCACCGGGCCGGCCTGCGCTCGACCTCGACGGTGATGTTCGGCCACATCGAGGAGCCGCGGGAGCTTGCCCGTCACATGCGGGTCGTGAGAGCGCTGCAGGAGCGCACGGGCGGAATAACCGAGTTCGTCCCGCTCAGCTTCATCCCCTTCAACACCTTGCTTGGCCGCACCCACGGGGTCGAGGAGATCTCAGCCGCCGAGAACCTCAAGCACACCGCGGCCTTCCGGCTGGCGCTGGGGAAGACGATCACGAACCTGCAGGCGAGCTGGGTGAAGATGGGCTTGGAGGCGGCGACCGAGGCCCTGCGCTGGGGCGTCAACGACCTCGGCGGCACGTTGATGGAGGAGAACATCTCGCGCATGGCCGGTTCGCAGCATGGGGTGAGGCTGGAGCCCGAGCAGCTGGTCGCTGCGGCACGGGCTGCGGGCCGCGAGCCGGTGCAGCGCACGACCCTGTACGAGACCGTCGAGACGTACTGAACCTCCTCCCTCGACGGGCCTGAGGCGTCCAAATGGCGGACGTTTCAGGCCCGTCGGCGACGATGTGGTCATGCGCGCGATGGTCCTGGAGCGACAGGGCGAGCCGTTGCGGCTCTCGGACTTGCCCCGGCCCGAGCCTGGGCCGGGCCAGGTGCTGCTCGCGGTCTCGGCCTGTGGCGTCTGCCGCACCGACCTTCACATCGTCGACGGCGATCTGCGCGAGCCGAAGTTGCCGCTGGTGCCGGGCCATCAGATCGTCGCAACGGTCCTTGCCGCCGGCATCAGCGCCGAGCGCTTCGGGCCGGGTGAGCGCGTCGGCGTCCCTTGGCTGGGTTGGACTTGCGGCGAGTGTCGCTACTGCCGCAGCGGCCGCGAGAACCTCTGCGACCGGGCACGCTTCACGGGCTATGACCTGGACGGTGGTTACGCCGAGCTGGCCGTCGCCGACGAGCGCTTCTGCTTCGCGCTGCCCGAGGTGTACCCGGACGTTGAGGCGGCCCCGCTGCTCTGCGCCGGGCTGATCGGCTACCGGGCGCTGCGCGCGGTCGGCGAGGCGGAGCGGCTCGGCTTCTACGGGTTCGGCGCCGCCGCTCACATCCTCTGCCAGGTCGCGGTTCACCAGGGACGAAGGGTCTTCGCCTTCACGAGACCTGGCGACACCGCGGGGCAGGAGCTGGCGCTCTCGCTGGGGGCTGCCTGGGCCGGGTCCTCGGAGGAGTCACCGCCAGAGGAGCTCGACGGCGCCATCGTCTTCGCGCCGGTCGGAGCCCTGCTGACGGCAGCGCTGCGGGTCAGCGCCAAGGGCGCGCGGGTCGTCAGCGCCGGCATCCACATGAGCGAGATCCCGCCCTTCCCGTACGAGCTGCTGTGGGGGGAGCGCAGCCTGGCCTCCGTCGCCAATCTGACCAGACGCGACGGCGAGGAGTTCCTGCGGCTGGCGCCGCAGGTACCGGTGAGGACCAAGGTCGAGGTCCATTCCCTGAGCGCCGCCAACGAGGCGCTCGAGTCGCTGCGCAGCGGCGCACTGGGCGGCGCGGCAGTGCTCGAGGTTGCTGGCTGACCAGTAGCGACGAGCCATGCAGCGCATCGCAGGTGCCGAACGCGGGTAACGGAGGGCCGAACACGGAAACCGACAGCGAAAAGGGAGTGAAGATGGGCGACGAGATCCGCAACAAGGACGACGCCAAAGGCCGCGTCAAGGAGGCCGCCGGCGACCTGACCGGTGACGATGAGATGAAGCGTGAGGGCAAGCTCGACCAGGCCACCGGCCGCGCCAAGGACGGCGTCGAGAGGGTCGCGGACAAGGTACGCGAGGCGATGCGCAAGAACTAGCCGACCTACTCGGCGAGTGAGCGGTGGGCGGCCTCAGCGGAAGAGGTCGTCCTCGCGGGGGCGGCGCAGGGCCGCCGCTCCTGGGCCGTCGGCGGCATTGACGTAGCGGTTGAGGCCGCGAACGACCGCCGCCGGCACCCGGCTGGCCTTGTCGCGCACGAGGTCGGCCGCGGCCGCCGCCTCGTCGGCGATCGCGATCAGCGTCGCGTTTAGCTCCCGGCCCGTCGCGTCCTGCCGCCCACGCCAGTCGTCGAGCGGCTCGAGGCCGGCGCAGCCGATCGCCATCTCAATTTGGCCGAGGCGCCAGCTGCGGCTGAGGCTGTCGGAGACGACCACGGCCAGCCGCCGGCCGGTGGCGGCCTGGAGCTCGGCACGGATGCGGCGCGCCGAGGTGTCTGGATCGACGGGCAGCAGCGAGACCGTCCCGGGCCCTGGAAGGTTGGACGTGTCGATGCCGGCGTTGGCGCAGACGAAGCCGTGCCGCGTCTCGACGATCAGGACGCCGCGCTCGGCCCGCAGCACCTCCCGGCTCTCGGCCAGGATCAGCTCGACCAGGGCCGGATCCTTGTCGAGCCGTTCGGCGAGTCGCTGGGCCTCCTCCCGGGGCGTGACCTCGGCGAGGTGGCGGATCTGCCCCTCGGCCTTCGAGACGATCTTCTGTGAGATGACGACCAGGTCGCCGTCGGCGAGTTCCGCCTTGGCCGCGATCTCGTCGCCGACGACCATGCCCTCGGCGAACTCGGGAAGGCCGAGGATGGGGTGGACGCTGAGGCTGTTGCCGCCTCGGTCCCTCACAGTCGGAGCGCTCTTGCGGTGCGCTTTGCACGCCCTTGTCGCGCCTCGATTTCCCGTGTGAGGGCGACGAGGTCCGCCGGCGTGTCGACATCGAGTGCCAGCGACGGCACCTCCTCGACCTCATAGGGGATTTCGGCAGCGCGCGCAGCGGCGATGTGGCGGTCGCGGCTGCCCTCGCCGAAGGCAGGCTCGATCGCGGTGGGCGGTGAGAGCACCAGGGCGTTGGTGCCGCTGTCGTGGCGGTCGGGCACGATCGCGACGTAGCGGGCGGGTAGGCCGGTGAGGAGTCGGTCGAGGTCGCGGCCCTCCAGCAAGGGGCAGTCACCCGGCAGCAGGACCGCACAGTCGGCCCCCTCGACTTCGGCTCGCGCGATCCCGGCCTGGGCGGCCAGGCTGTGGCCTTCGTCGGCCGGGTCGGGGACGACCTCCGCCGCTGCTGCCGCGGCTATTTCCTGGGCGCGTGGATCGCCGCTGACGACGATCGTTCGCGCGACGGTGCGGGCCTGGCCGATCGCCGCCAGCACGTCCTCCAGCATCGCCGCCGCCAGCGCCTGGCGCCGTTCGTCGCCGATGCCGGGGGCAAGTCGCTGCTTGGCCTCGGCGAAGCGCTTGACCGGGACTATCGCGACGGCCTTCACGGCCCTGCGCGCAGGCCTTCGGCGTATTCGAGCACGATTCGCCCGAGCCTCGCTCTCGTCGCGGCGCTGTCCATCAGGGTGGGAGCGGCCAGCGTCGGGATCTCGCCGGGCGGCGGATCGGGGTCGGCTTCGTCGACGACCATCGCCTCGATCAGGCCGCTGTAGAGGGAGGCGACGCCGGCAGCCGTCGAGGGGCGACCGAGCGCGGCCATGAAGCGCTCGGTCGGGCCTTTGACCACCTCGCCGGCGACGTAGGGGCTGACTGCGACTACAGGCGCCTCGGTGGTGGCGATCGCCTCCCGCATGCCGGGGACGGCGAGGATCGGGCCGATGCTGATCACTGGGTTCGAGGGGCCGATGACGATCGCCTCCGCCTCGGCAACGGCCGCGAGCACCTCCGGGGTCGGTTCGGCTTCGGCGATGCCGTCGAGCTCGACGCCCCGCACCGGCGGCTCGCCACGGTCTAGGACGAGGTACTCCTGCAGGTCGCGGCGGCCGGCGTCGGTCATCACCTTGGTCCGGACGGGCGCCTCACACATAGGCAGGACGCGCGCTTCGACGCCGAGCGCAGCGGCGATCTGCGCCTGGGCGTCGGTGAGCCGGCCGCCGGCGGTCAGGAACTCCCGCCGATAGAGACAAGCGGCGAGGTCGCGGTCGGAGAGGCCGAACCAGGCCGGTGCGCCCAGCCGCGAGAGACGCTCGAAGACGACGAAGCTGTCGTCGCGGATTCCCCAACCGCGCTCGGCGTCGATTTCGCCGCTCAGCCAGTAGGTGACCAGGTCGGGGTCGGGGGAGACCTGGACACCGAGGATCTCGAGGTCGTCACCGGTGTTGGCGATCACGGTCAGGTCGGAGCCGAGCTCCTCCTGTAGTCCAGCAGCCAGTTTGGCGCCACCGGTGCCGCCGGCGAGAAGGACTACCCGCATCGCATCCGTCCCCGCTTCCTACGCCCAGTGGTCGGCGTCCGGCAATCCCGTCAGCCGGACGCCGGCGTGAACCTTGTAGCGGCTGTTGACCGAGATCAGCAGCGGCGTCAACTGCTCGACGATCCGCGCCATCTCCAGGGCGCCGGCGTTCACCGCGCGCAAGCCCGCGATCTCTTCTACCAGCCGCGCCACCTGGGCCTTGTCGGCCTTGCGGTCGCCGCAGATCAGCACGTCCTCGCCCAGGTCGGTCCCGAGGTCGGCGAGGACTGGGGCGGCGACGGTGTGGAGGGCGGCGACGACGGTTACCTCGTCGGGCACCATCTCCTGAGCCTGTTGGGCGGCCGAGCCCTGCCATACGCCCAGCGAGCGCGTCGCCTTGCCGCTCACCGCGGCGGCAAGGGGAACGGTGCAGTCGACGAGGATCTGACCCGGCCGCAGGGCGCTGCGCAGGTTGTTGAGGTTCTCGGACTGGGCGCGAAAGGGCACGGTGAGGAAGACGACCTCAGCCCGCTGCGCGGCCTCCTCGTTGGTCAGGCCCTCGACGTCGGCACCC
>DASTYR010000269.1:0-2529 GCA_035764795.1 Solirubrobacterales bacterium
GTCGACGACCGTCGCCCCCGCCTGGCGGGCGGCGGCGAGCAGTCGGGTCGGCTCGGCGCCGTAGACCAGGTCGACGACGACTTGATCGCCGAAGCCGTCGGGATCGAGCGGCAGCTGCTTGAACGGGTCCTCGCCCTCTAGCCCAACCGAGGTGGTGTTGACGACGATTCCGTAGTCCTCCTGGCGGGGCGACTCGACCGGACCGCCGCCGAGCTGGACGGAGCCGCCGATCTGCTGGTAAGCAGTGCGAGCGCGATCCAGCGTCCTGTTCCAGACCGAGACGACGGCACCGGACCGTGCGAGCGCCCAGATCGCCGCCCGCGCGGCGCCGCCGGCGCCTAGGACCAGCGCCCGCTGTCCGCGCGGCGACTCCGGCAGCGCGTTCAGGAGGCCGCCGGCGTCGGTGTTGTGGGCGGCGATCTCGCCTCCGGTGAAGCTGAGCGTGTTGGCAGCGCCGATCGCCAGCGCGTCGTGACTGGGGGCATCGGCGAGCTCGAGCGCCGCCTCCTTGTGGGGGATCGTCACGTTCGCTCCGACAAAGCCCTCCGCCGCCATCTGTCGCACCTGCTGGGCGAAGCGCCCCGGCGCCACGTCGATCGCCTCGTAGATCCACTCACCGCCCAGCCCCAGCTCGGCCAGCGCCGCGTTTTGCATCGCCGGCGAGCGCGAGTGCGCGACCGGGTGACCCAAGACGGCGAGGCGCTTCATCGGGTCCTCATTCCTCACAGCTGTCTGGCGATTCGCCGCCAGCCGCTTCTCGCGCTTCGTTGTAGCGGGCTTCGTCGGCGAAGAACTCTTCTTCGCTCGAGGAGAAGGAGTGCTCGCCGCAGGTCCCCGGCTTGACCACGTAGAAGAGGTAATCGACCTGCGCCGGGCGGGCGGCCGCTTCGATCGACGCCAGCCCCGGGTTGCCGATCGGCCCCGGCGGTAGCCCGGTGTTGAGGCGCGTGTTGTAGGGCGAGTCGGTCGCCAGCTCCGATTCGCTCAGCGGCTCGGTGTAGTTGCCGGTCGCGAAGCGGATCGTCGCGTCGATTCCAAGCGGCATGCCGTCGCTGAGGCGGTTGTAGATGACGGCGGCGACCAGCGGTCGCTCGCTTTCCAATTGTGCCTCCTCCTCGACCATCGAGGCGATGATCAGCACGTCGTAGGTCGTCAGGTTCTTGGAGCGGGCGTAGCTCATGTCCACCCCTGCGATGCGCCGTTTGAAGTCTTCGAGTTGCAGCTGCACCAGGTCGGTGACCGGGGCCCGCCGGCGCAGCTCGAAGGTGTCGGGAAAGAGAAAGCCCTCGAGATCTTTTGCTCCGGTGCCGCCATAGCGGGCGGGGTCCAGGACGGGCGAGCGCACGCTCGCCTCGATGTAATCGCCGCGCAGGTCCGCTTCCGCGGCGACTTCCGCGGTCTGGGCTCGCGAGAGGCCCTCGGGAATCGTCAGCGTGATGGTCGGCAGCGGCGCCGGGGGCGGTGCCTCGTCGCGGTCGAGGTAGCGGTACGCCGCGGCTGCGACACCAGCTCCCAACAGCAACAGACCCACGGCAAGCGTGATCAGGACACGGCGGCCGCGGCGGCTGCTCGCCGGTCGGTAGGGGGGCGCTGGCGGCAAGGGCGCCTCGTCGTTCCAGGGGTCCTCCCGGGGCCGCCGCCGCTCTTCGCGCTCGCGGCGACGGCGCTCCCGCTCCGCCGCTACGGGATCGTCCTCGGCGAAAGGATCGTCGAGCCAGTCGTCACCCATCTTCGTCGGTGCTCTCTTCGATCGCCGCCCGGCCGGCCAGGTAAGCCTGCAACAGATGGGCGGCCGCCAACGAGTCGGGCGCCGCGGCGGCTCCCTCGCGCTTGCTGGCCTCGGCCATCCGCGTCGTCAGCCGCTCGTCGTATGCCTCGACCGGCACTGAGAGGACAGCCTCGAGTTCGCCGCAGAAGGTGCGGGCAAGCGCAGCCTGAGCGCCCTCCTCACCGCTCAAATGGAGCGGCAAGCCGACGACGACCCGCTCGACGTCGTACTGCGCGACGAGCTCCGCCACCGCGCGCGGCTCAGGCGGCTCGATGATCGGCAGCGGCGTCGCCAGCGTGCCGCTGGGGTCGGAGATCGCGCAGCCGATCCGCGCCGTGCCGTGGTCGAGGGCTAGGACGCGCATCAGACGAGTGCTCCCTTTCCGTGCCCATGGAACGAAAAGGGAGCACTGGCGACACCCGCACTCATCGCAACTCCCGTTCGATCGACGCGCGCGCCACGGCCAGCGCCTCGTCGAGCTTGCCGGGGTCTTTCCCGCCGGCTTGCGCCATCTCATCGCGGCCCCCGCCGCCACCGCCGACGACCGGCGCCGCCTCGCGCACGATCGCGGCGGCCGAGAGACCACGCCCGACGGCACCCTTCGAGACGAGCACCACGAGACCGACCTTGCCGCCGTCGGCGCCCCCCAGCACGACCGCCGAGTCCCCGCCGAGCTTCGACTGGACGCGGCTGGCAAGGTCGAGCAGCTGCTTCTGGTCGGCCAGTGGCGCACGCGTTGCGACGGCGGCGACGCCGTCCAG
>DASTYR010000270.1:0-2956 GCA_035764795.1 Solirubrobacterales bacterium
GCCCTCGTCGACTTAGCGGACGAGCGCCGTCTTCCACTCAACCTCGGCGGCGGCATCGCACGTGGCGATCGCCTCGAGGAGTTCAAGCGCGGCTTCGCCAATCGCGAGCAGGCCTGGCGCACCTCCGAGATCGTCTGCGACCCAGAGGCCTACGCTCGGCTATCGGCGGGACGTTCCGAGACGGGGTTTTTCCCCCTGTACCGCTCCCAGTAAGGCCTGGCCAAGCAGATCAAGGACGCAGGGAGCGCCGCGTGCTCTTGCACGCGAGCGACCGAGGACGCAGATATGCGCCGCGCCAGGCCTTACTGGGGTTCGACCGGGGTCGGGCCTTTGACAGCGCCGGTTCCCTCGCCGCCGTACCGACCCCACGTTTTGCGGCCGAAGGCGCGGATCGCGTCAAGCGTCGCCTGCCCTTTGTACTCGGGGCAACCGATCAGATTGGTCCAGGTCGTCGCCGCGACGGCGTAAGTCATTTTGTCGTTCGGGAGGAGCAGCGTCCCCCCGTACATCGTCTCGTAGAGCCCCTTCAGTTCCAGCTGCTGCTCCTCGGGCAGGTCGGGGCTGTACTGGATCTCCATGCGGCCGTGCTCGAGGGCGTGGACGAGGAAGGTCTCGTCGGGCATCTCGCTG
The DNA here is from genome assembly GCA_035764795.1 of Solirubrobacterales bacterium. Taxonomy (GTDB): domain Bacteria; phylum Actinomycetota; class Thermoleophilia; order Solirubrobacterales; family 70-9; genus VRUE01. The sequence goes on from DASTYR010000270.1 coordinate 631, forward strand.
TAGGCCCCGTCGGCCTGCTGGTAGGGCGCTTCGGCGTGGTCGCCCGAGGTCGGCGGGTTGGTCCCGTAGGGGGGCGGCGTCGCGGACGGTCCGAGGTGGCTTTTCCCCTCGTCCGGCAGCTCCAGTTTCACCTTGCAGCCCGCTTTCGCCGCCGCTTTCTCCAGGTCCGTCTCCTTGGCGGCTGCGACCTCGGTGCCCGAGCGCTCGTCCGGCTCGAAGCCGTTGATCGAGCCGCTGGCCGGGTTGAGGTGAGCCTCGCCGCCGTCACCGCCGCCGCCCGAGACCGCCGCCACGATGCCGGCGACTACCGCGAGACCGATGAGGCCGGCGATCGCGTAGGCGATGAAGAGGCGCCGCCGCTCCGACTTGCTCTGCGAGGACTCGCGTTCCTGCCGTGCCTGGCGGAGTCGCTCCCTCTCTTCCTCCCTGCGATTGGCCACGTTCGGTCGGGAACTTACCAGCTAATCGTCGACGGCTGGCAGCCTCTCACCGTCGTTCGGCGAGGGGATCGACGACCGCCGCCCCAGCACGCTCCCACGGTCGCGACGCCTGCAGCGCCGCCAGCACCGCCCGCGTCGCGGGCGCCCGGTTGAGGGCATAGAAGTGGATGCCCGGTGCTCCGGCGATCAGTAGCTCGGCGCACTGCTGCGCTGCGTAGGCGATGCCGAGCTCGAACTCGGCACGCTCGTCGCCCGCCGCTGTCGCGAACGTCTCTTCCAGGCGCGGCGGGATCGAGGCGTCGCAGAGCTCGCAAATCCGCTTCGTCTGGGCGAAGCTCGCAACCGGGATCACCCCGGCCAGGATCGGCACGTCGATCCCCTTCTCGCGCGCCGCGGCGACGAAGTCGAAGTAGACCTGGTTGTCGAAGAAGAGTTGGGTGATCAGGAACGAGGCGCCGGCCTCGACCTTGGAGCGCAGGTAGGCGAGGTCGGTATCGAGGTCAGGCGCCTCCGGGTGAACCTCGGGAAAGCAGGCGCCGCCGATCGTGAAGTCCCAGCGCCCCGAGATGAAGGCCGCCAGCTCGGCGGCGCTGCCGAGCCCACCCTCGGGCTGGACGAAATCATCCTGACCTCGCGGCGGATCACCGCGCAGGGCGAACACGTTCTCGATCCCGGCGGCGGAGATCCGATCCAGCGTCGTCGCCAAGCCCTCGGTCGTCTCGCCGACGCAGCTCAGGTGGGCCATCGTCTCGAAGCCGAGCTCGTCGCGCAGCGCCCGCGTGATCTCGACCGTCCCGTCGCGGGTCGAGCCGCCGGCCCCGTAGGTGACGGAGACGAAGTCGGGCTCGAGCTCCCGCAGCGAGCGAGCGGTCGCGAACAGCTGGTCGGCCGCCTCCTCGGTCTTGGGCGGGAAGAGCTCGACCGAGAAGACCGGCCGCTTCGCCGCGAGAATCTCGTCGATGCGCATCCGAGCAGGGTAACCCGCCGCCACTCGAGCGCCCCTGTGCGAGCATGCCCCGGCAATGGAGGACGGGCTTCGCTACGAGCGGCTCGGCGCCGCCGCGGTCGTGACGATCGACCGCCCGCAGCGGCGCAACGCGGTCGACGCCCGCACCGCCGAGCTCTTTCGCGTGGCGCTGTGCGACTTCGAGGATGACGACGGCGCACGCGTGCTGGTCCTGACGGGGGCCGGCGGCGAGGCCTTCTGTGCCGGTGCCGACCTGAAGGCGCTCGATCTCGACGTCGACCATCCGCAGGGCCCGATGGGGCCGACGCGGCTGACCCCGGCGAAGCCGGCGATCGCGGCGATCGACGGCTGGTGCCTGGCCGGTGGCGTCGAGCTTGCACTTTGGTGTGACCTGCGACTCGCCACGCCCAGCTCGACCTTCGGCCTCTTCGAGCGTCGCTGGGGCGTGCCCCTGGTCGACGGTGGCACGCAGCGGCTGCCCCGCATCGTCGGCATGGGCCGGGCGCTCGAGCTGATCCTCACCGGCCGCCCCGTCGACGCCGACGAGGCCCACCGAATCGGCCTCGTCAACGAGCTCGTTCCCCCCGGCGCCCACCTCGAGCGCGCCCTCGAGCTCGCCGAGCGCATCGCCTCCTTCCCCCAGGAGACCATGCTCGCCGACCGCCGCGCCGCGATCGAAGGCTTCGGCCTCCCCCTAGCCGACGGCCTGGCCCTAGAGCACCGACTAGGCCGCGAGACCCTCCACATAGCCGCCGAAGGAGCAGCCCGCTTCGCCTCCGGCGAGGGCCGCCACGGTGAGGGCGTTTAGGCGCTCCAAGCTCAAGGCGCAGAGCGAGGGCGCTGTAGGGAGTCGGGCGGGGGCGGAGCGTCTTGTACTTTTTTTGCGGTGGCGTTCTAGGACTGCCTGAGCTGGTCTTCA
>DASTYR010000271.1:0-5681 GCA_035764795.1 Solirubrobacterales bacterium
GGCTGGCGGCATAGAGGAAGTCTGCGAAGAGACGCGGATTGCGCGGCGCCCAGATCGGCGACCGACCGCCGTTGGCCCAGCCGGGCGCCCGCTGGACGAGCAGCGCCAGTCGGATTCCGTGCCGCGCCGCCTCCGCGGCGATGGCATCGAGCTGCCCCCAGTCGTAGGCGGGATCGTCGGGGTCGCGCGGATTTGCCGGCCGGGTCGGCGCGATCGCGTCCCAGTGGACCTGGTACTGGAAGACATCGACCCCTAGCCGCTGGTAAATCGGGAACGCGGAACAGCGCTCGCCGACCACCGGGCAGGCCCGGTTGCCGGACGGCAGTTCGGTCGGGCCCCAGATCGCCTTGACCCCGGCGGCGCTGGCCGATCCCGCCAGACCGAAGGCAAGACAGATGCAAAAGAGCGCGACCGTAGCCGCAGCCGGAAGTCCTCGCCCCTCGCCACTTCTCCGTGCGCTCATCATCTTCCCGCCTCGCCGCTCAGCTCTTGCAATCCGACGTCGAGCGGATTGAGAGCGAGGGCGTGCCGGTAGTACCTGCGCGCCGCCTGCTCGTCCCCCGCCCGGGTCTCCAGATCTCCCAACAAGCCCCAGGTTACGAAGTTGCCCGGCTCCAATTCCAAAGCCTCCCGCAGTGCCCGGCGGGCCGCCCCGCGGCTCCCCTGCGTCTCGAGCGCCGACGCCTGCAGATAAAGAGGCGTCACCGAGACTGGATTGAGCCGCTCCGCCGTCCGTGCCGAGGAAAGCGCCGCCTGCGGGGAGGTGAACGCCTCTTGGCGCGCCTTGCGCACGTAGAGACCGGACATGAAGAGGGCGCCGACGCTGACGATCGCGATCAGCAGCGCCACCGCAGCGGCGCCCCGCGGCAGCGGCCGCGGTGGCAGCGGCTCGAATCCGTCGTCGTCCTCGCGTGCGGCTAGACCGAGCGACAGGACCGCTAACCCGAACAGGGCTGGGATCAGCCACAGCCAGTCGACGCTCGACTGGACGAGCACGACAGCGCCGGCCGCCGCCATCCCGGCGGTCCAGGCGCGCTCGCTCGCATCGGCACGGCGCGCCCTCGCCGCGATTGCGACGGCGGTCGCGACCAGCCAGAGCGCGAAGAGCGCGCTGCCGATCAGCCCGGTCTCGGCGAGGAGGCGCAGCGGCAGGCTGTGCGCGTCTGCCAGGTTGCGGTCCGTACGACGCTCCCGGTAGTAGGCCAAATGGAAGTTGCCCTCCCCAGCTCCGGCAAGCGGCGCTTCCTCGAACTGGTCCAGGGCGACCCGCCAGATGTCGTAGCGCGGCCCACTGACAGTGCCGAGCCTCGTACCGCCCGACGCGCTCGACTCGACGGCGGTGAACTCGTCCCACTTGTCGCCGGCGTAGGAGACGGGATCGCCGATGCGGACCAGGCCGACCACGGCGACTCCCGCCACGAGCGCGACGAGCCCTGCCGCCGCCACGGGGCGCAGGCGGCGAGCCGCGCGCGACGCCCGCAAGCCGTTGTCGAAGACGAAGGCGAGAAGCGAGACGAGGAAGGCGACGGTGGCGAGCAGGGCGAGTACCGCCGCCGCGGTGGCGATGTCGCTCTCCGGCGCGATCCCGGTCCCCGAGCCCGACGCGTGGTAGGGCTCGAGCAACGGCCCCGAGGCGATCGCGATTGCGCCAGCCGCGGCGAGCGCCAGCCAGGCACGGCGCAGCCGATCCGGGCCGATCGCGAGGGAGGCAACGCCTCCTCCCGCCAGACCCAGCAGCAGGCCGCGCGATTGGGTGAGGAAGGCCAAGCCCAGCAGCAGCACGAGCGCGGCGAAGGCAGCCGCGCGCAGTCCCGAGGCGACGCCGCGCCGAGCCGCCAGCGTGACCAGCGGCCAGGCCGCGAACGCAAAGAGCGCAGCCGTCCCGTTCCGGTAGCCGATCGGGTCGTCCAACCGCCCCGCGAGGAAGGCATTGCTCCCGTCGATCAACAGCACGAGCTCGGTGGCCATACCGACCGCGATAACCCCGCCGACGATGCCTGCGGCGGTCAGCCTGCGACCGCGATCGTCGGCCGGAGCGGCGGCCGCGAGCGTGAATAGCGCCGCGTAGAAGGCCGTCCTCGCCGCGCCTTCCCAAGCGTCGGCGGCGCTCTCGGCCCAAGCCGCGGAGAGCATGGTGTAGGCGGCAAAGATCCAGATCGCGGCCAGGGCCACCGCGAGCGGGCCGCGTTCTGGCAGCGAGAACGTGCCCGCCACCGTCAGCGCACAGAGCACCGCGAGCGTGAGGATCGTGAGGGGCGCCCAGTAGCGCATGTCGAAGGCGCCGTCCCACCAGATAGCGACGAGAACGAGTAGTCCCACCAGCGCCAGGGGGGCGCTCCGGACAAGGTCCGCCAGCGTTGACCCGGACATCGCCGGGCTATGCTTAGGGGGATGCTGGGGCGAGGGCGAAGGCGGCGCGTATACCTGCTCGGTTCCCTGCTGCTGCTCTCCGCGTCCCTGCATGCGCCGCAAGCATATTCGGCGCCCGGCGACCCCCCTCGCGGCAGTCCGGCGGGTTCCGTCTACCAGCTGCCCCTCCAGCAGGGCCGCGAGGATGCGGCTCCGAAGGGCGGATCCAACCGAGGCGACGGTGCCGACCCGACCGGCGGTGGCAGCGACGGAGCTGGTGGCGGCACGAGCAGCGGCAGCGGTGCAGCGGGCACGGGTGGTGAAGGCTCGGGGGGCTCCGATTCGCTGTATCGCACCGAGAATGACTTCGGCTCCTCCTCGCGGGTTCCGGGCGCGCCCCTTGCGGCTGGCGCCGGGCAGGGTGCGGCCGGAAGCGGCCCGGGCGGCGGAACGGACGGCGGCGTGGCCAGCGGCGCGATCGCCGGCCAGGAGGTCGCCGATTCCGGCAACACGTCGGTGCCCGCGGGCCTCGTCCTGCTTGGAGCGATCGCCCTGCTCGCGGCGGCCGTCGCCGTCCTCTCGCGGCGCTTCTCACGGCCCAACGGCTAGCTCGTCGAGCCCGCTCCCGCCCAGGCCAGCAGCTCGCGCACGCACCGCTGGCCCGCTTCTCCGCTCCCATAGAGGGCCGGGTCGGGCCGCTCGTGCTGCCGTCTCGATTCGAGCGTTGCCAGCTCGTCCAGCGTGTGGGCCGGGTCGAGGCCAACGAGCCGGTTCCAACCGCTCTCGACCGTCTCGACCCACTCCGTCTCCTCGCGCAGGGTCAGGCAAGGTGCGCCGGCCAGGTAAGCCTCCTTCTGCAGGCCACCGGAGTCGGTCAGGACTGCGCGGGCGCCGCGCACCAGGCAGGTGAAGTCGAGGTAACCGAGCGGCTGGCAGAGGCGCAGGTCGGGACAAGCGCGCAGCTCGCTCAGCAGGTCGGCCGCCCGCAGCCGCGCCTCGGTGCGGGGATGGACGACGAAGACGAGTGGCCCGCGCTCCACGGCCGCACGCCGCAGCAGTGTCGCGAGGCGTGCCAGGCGCCGCAGCTCATCGACGTTGCCGGCGCGGTGCGCCGTCGCCAGCAAATAGTCGCCACGGGTCAGACCGAGCCGCTCGAGCACCTGGGAGCGCTGCTCGGCGAGGGGTCCGACTCGCAGCGCGACGTCGGCCATCGGGTCGCCGACGAGCCGCGCCCCCTCGCCTAGCCCGATGGCGCGCAGGTTGGCGACTGCAGCCTCAGTCGGGCAGAGGTGGAGTCCGGCGACGCGGTCGACGACGAGGCGGTTGACCTCCTCCGGCATGGCCCTGTTGAAGGAGCGCATGCCCGCCTCCACGTGGGCGAGGGGCAGCGCCGCCTTGGCCGCCACCAGCGCCCCGGCAACAGTGGCGTTGGTGTCGCCATAGACGAGCACCGCATCTGGCCGCTCCTCCGCGACCACCTGCTCGAGGTCGATCAGGGTGGTGCCGGTCTGGACCGCATGGCTTCCCGAGCCGACCGCGAGCTGGCGCTCGGGCGGCGGCAACTCGAGCTCCTCGAAGAAGACGGCGGACAGCTCGCGGTCATAGTGCTGACCGGTGTGGACGAGGACCTCGGTTGCGTGTCGTCGCAACAGCGGCGACACGGCGGCCGCCTTGACGAACTGCGGCCGGTTACCGACGACGGTGAGGACCTTCATTGGCTTATCGGCTGACGTGGCGACGCACGGCCTCGACCACGGCAGCTACCTGACTCTCGTCGAGCGCGGGCCCCATCGGCAGCGCCAACAAGGTCGCGGCTGCCCGCTCGACCACCGGCAGCGGCGTCTCCGGCGCGTAAGCCGCTAGGGCCGGCTGACGGTGCAGCGGGATCGTGTAATAGGCCCGGCTGCCGATCCCTTCGCGGGCCAAACTTTCTTGCAGATCATCGCGATCGTCGCTGCGCACGACGTAGAGGTGGAAGCAGGACTCCCCGCCGGGGGTCTCCTGCGTCAGCTCGACCGACTCCCCCAGTCCAGCTGACTCATAGGTTGCTGCCGCACGCCGTCGCGCCGCGGTCCACTGCCCCAGATGCGGCAGCAACACCCGCAGCGCCGCCGCCTGCATCTCGTCGAGCCGCGAGTTGTAACCGACCTCGGTGTGCAGTTGGCGATCGGCCGAGCCGTGGGCGCGCAGGCGGCGGACACGAACGGCGACATCGTCGTCGTCGCAGGCGATCGCGCCGCCGTCGCCGAAGCCGCCCAGGTTCTTCGAGGGAAAGAAGCTGAAGGCGGCCGCGTCGCCGAGCGACCCGGCATGGCGACGGGCCAGCGTCGCGCCGGCTGCTTGGGCAGCGTCCTCGACGAGTTGCAGGCCGCGGGCGCGGGCAAGCTCGCGCAGCTCGTCAATCGGCGCCGGATTCCCGAAGAGGTGAACCGGCAGCAGGGCCGCGGTGCGCTCGCCGATCGCCCGCTCCGCGGTCTCCGCCGTCATCGTCAGCGTGCCAGGGTCAACGTCGCAGAAGACCGGCCGGGCACCGGCGTTGACGACCGCCTCTGCGGTCGCGTAGAAGGTCAGGGCGGGAACGACGACCTCGGCCCCGGGCTCGACGCCGAGCGCCCGCAGCGCGATCGTCAGCGCCTCGGTCCCGTTGGCGACGCCGACGCAGTGGCGGACGCCGAGGTACTCGGCGAACTCGCGCTCGAAGGCCTCGACCTCGGGCCCCAGCACGTAGCGCCCCGACTCGAGCACCGCCCGCTGCCGTGCCGCCACCTCGTCCAGCAAGGGGGACAGCACCGGCCCGGTCGCGAAGAGCGGCACCTCGACCGCACCGGGCACCGTCTCCGCGCTCACCGCCAGCGCTCCAGCAGGTCCTCGTCGGGTACGTCACGAACCGCCCGCGCCGGTACGCCCATCGCGACCGTCCGCGGCGGCAGATCGGCGGCGACGACCGCGCCGGCGGCGACGAATGCCTCTTCCCCAACCTCGACACCGGGGCAGAGGACCGCACCGCCGCCGATCCGGCAGGCGCGCCGCAGGATGGCGCCCCGCAGCTGCTCGCCGGGATCATGCCGGCCCATAGCGTCGTCGTTGGTGAGGGTCACGCCGGGGCCGACGAAGACGTCGTCCTCGATCAGCGATCCGCGCGCCAGGTAGCAGTGCGTCTGGACGCTGACCCGGGCGCCGAGTCGGACCTCGGGGTCGATCGAAGTAAGGCTGCCGATCGTGCAGCCGGGGCCGATCTCGGCTGCGTCGCGGATCTGCGCGTGGTCGCCGACGCGGCTTCCGGCACCGATGCGGACGCCGGCGTGGATGACCACGTGGCCGCCCAGCCGTAC
>DASTYR010000272.1:0-4436 GCA_035764795.1 Solirubrobacterales bacterium
CTACGACTGGGACGCCTACGACCGCTGGGTGGTCAACGCCGTCGCGGCCGGCCTGACGCCCGTGCTGCAGGTCCGCGGCGCGCCGACCTGGGCGCAACGCTGCGGCCCCTTCGGGTTCGAGACGCCCTGCGACCTCAACCCGGACGACCTGGCCGCGTTCGCGACCGCCGCCGCGCGCCGCTACAGCGGCCAGTTCGGAGGGCTGCCGCGGGTGCGCTACTGGCAGGGTCTGAACGAGCCCAACCTCAGCCTCTTCTTCATGCCGCAGTTCGTCGACGGCAAAGCGGTGTCGGCCGACATCTACCGCAATCTGATCAACGTCTTCTACGGGGCGGTGAAGGCGGTGGACCCCTCGAACCTGGTGATCGCCGCGGGCCTCGGCCCGATCGCGGTCCCGAAATACACGATCGGACCGATGCGATTCAGCCGCGAACTGCTCTGCATGCGCGGCCATAACAAGCCGCGACCGACTGCAAGCGACTGCGGTGGCGGCGTTCGCTTCGACATCTACGACGTTCACCCGTACACGACCGGGAGCCCGGTCCACGAAGGCGGCATCAACGACGTCCAGCTCGGTGACCTGCGCAAGTTGGTCACGCTGCTGCGGGCCGCTGACCAGGCAGGTCGGATCAAGGGAGTGTTCAAACGCACGCCGCTCTGGGTGACCGAGATCTCATGGGACTCGAACCCGCCCGACCCGGGGGGACTGCCCTTCCGCATCCTCACCCGCTGGACCTCGGAAATGCTCTACCGCGCCTGGAGCGCAGGCGTCAGCGACGTCTTCTGGTTCAGCTTGCGCGACTTTGAGCCCGATTCCGACCTCGAGTCCTACGAATCGCCCGAGTCCGGGCTCTATTACCGCGGCGCCACCCCGGCCCAGGACGTACCAAAGCCGAACGTGAGGGCGTTCCGCTTTCCCTTCGTCGCCTACCCGCGACAGGCCGGCTTGGTCTTCTGGGGGCGCACGCCGAACAGCAAGCGTGGCAAGGTCGTGATCCAGACGGTGAAGAACGGGCGCTGGCGTCGGGTCGAGACCGTGCGCGCCGACCGGTTCGGGATCTTTCAAGGGATCGTCAAGGGCCTTCGCTACGGCCGCAACCGGCGCGGCGGCGTCAGGGCCTTTTACGCGAAGGGGAGCTCTGCGCCCTTCTCGATGAAACCGGTTCCGGACTTCCGCCACCCGCCTTTCGGCGCGCCGGTCCGCTGACCGCCGCCACAGCGATCTAGACTGCCCGCCGTGAAGATTGGAATCGTCGGCCTCGGTTACGTGGGGCTCCCCCTCGCGGTCGCCTTCGCCGAAGCCGGTCACGAGATCGTCGGGCTCGACACCGACAGCCGCAAGGTGGAGGCTCTGAACGAGGGTCGCAGCTACGTCGAGGACGTCCCGGACGAGGCCCTTGCGCCGCTGCAAGAGCGGCTGCGGGCGACCGCCTCCTACGCCGACCTCGCGAGTTGCGACGCGGTGATCATCTGCGTGCCGACGCCGCTGACCAGCGCCCGCGAACCGGACCTCGCCTATTTGCTCGACGCCGGCTCAGGACTCTCGCGCGAGCTGAAGGAAGGCCAGCTGGTCGTGCTCGAGTCGACGACTTATCCGGGAACGACCCGCGAGCGGCTGCTGCCGATCCTCGAGGAGTCGGGACTGGCCGTGGGGCGTGACTTCCACCTCGCCTTCTCCCCGGAGCGGATCGACCCGGGGCGAACCGACTACACCGTGCGCACGACCCCGAAGCTGGTCGGCGGCATGACCGCGGCCTGCACGGAGCGGGCGCGCGCCCTCTACGCGGAGATCTGCGAGACGGTCGTCGTTCTCAGCAGCCCCGAGGCGGCTGAGCTGTCGAAGCTGCTTGAGAACATCTTTCGCTCCGTCAACATCGCCCTGGTCAACGAACTGGCGCAGCTCTGCGACCGGCTCGGCATCGACGTCTGGGAGGTGGTCGAGGCGGCGGCGACCAAGCCCTTCGGCTTCATGCGCTTCGACCCCGGCCCCGGCATGGGCGGCCACTGCCTGCCGGTCGACCCCTTCTACCTCGCCTTCAAGGCGCGCGAGCGCGATTTCTACCCCGAGTTCATCGAGCTCGCCGGCAAGGTCAACCAGGCCCAGCCGGCGTTCTGCGCCGAACGCATCCAGCGCGCCCTCAACGACGTCGGCAAGCCGGTCAAGGGATCGAGCATCCTGCTGCTCGGCGTCAGCTACAAGGCCGGCATCGGCGACACGCGCGAGTCGCCGGCGCTGAAGCTGATCGACCTGCTGCGCGAGCTGGGTGGGGACGTCTCCTACCACGACCCTCACGCCGCGGAGCTGCCCGGTCACGGCCTGCGATCGACGGACCTCGACGAGGCGCTGGCAGCGGCCGACGCGGTGGCGATCGTCACCGCCCATCCCGAGGTCGACTACGAGGCGGTCGTCGCGACGGCCCCGCTCGTCGTCGACTTCCGCGGTGTGACCCGCAGCCTTGACGCCGCAAACCTGGTCCGGCTGTAGCCGTACCTCAGTGCCCCAGTATGGCTATGCCTTTTCAGGCATAATAGGGACATGAACGTCGGTCCTATGATTAAGGAGGCACGGCGGCGCCACCGCCTCAGCCAGCACTCACTCGCGATTCGGGCTGCCACCGACCAGGCTGCGGTCAGCCGCATCGAGCGGGGGGAAATCTCGCCGACGGTTGAGACGGTCGAACGGCTACTTGCCGCGATGGGTGAGCGATTGACCGTGAGCTCCGAGCCGGTGGAACGGCAGCACGACCCCCTCCACGTGCGGGCATCGCTGAACCGCAGCCCGGAAGAGAGGCTGGCGCTGGCGATCTCATGGAACCGCCTGGCGGGACGTTTGGCCGAGGCCGGACGACAGGCTCGTGGCGCCTGACCACCCGCCCACCGAGCTCGATCCACATCGGATCTTTGAGACGCTCGCCAGGCATGAAGTCGATTTCGTGCTGGTCGGTGGGCTTGCCGCGCAGACGCACGGGAGTCCCCGGATGACCAACGACGTCGATTTGATCCCGCGCCCCGAGCCGGACAATCTCGCGCGCCTCGCCGAGGCGCTTCGCGCGCTAGAGGCACGGGTTCTCAATCCCGGCGAGGAGGACATGGAGATCGATGCGTCGATGCTCCCCAGGGCGACCATCTGGCAGTTCGCGACGCGGCACGGCGACGTGGACGTGCTGCACGAGGCGCCGGGCGCAGCCCCGTACGACCAGTTACGCAAGCGGGCGCTGGTCGTCTCGGTCGGCGAGGTCCGCCTGCCCGTCGCCGGTCGCGACGACCTGATCAGGATGAAGCTGGCGCGCGGACGCCCGGTGGACAGAGCGGACGTCGCCGCTCTGACCGATCCCGAGGTCGAGCCGTGACCGCCTCGGCGTTTGGATAGGGTTCCGCGCCGCGCATGCGCTTCTACGAGTACGAGGCAAGAAAGATCGTCGAGCTGGCGGGGATTCCCGTCACCAAGTACGGCTTCTGCAGGAGCGCCGACGAGGCGCGGACGGCCGCCGAGGAGATCGGCGGCCCGGTCGTGGTCAAGTCTCAGGTCCTCACCGGCGGCCGCATGAAGGCCGGCGGCGTCAAGTTCGCCGACACGCCCGAGGAGGCCGCCGAGCACGCGGAGGCGATTCTGCGGCTCGAGATCAACGGCCATATGCCGCGCGGCGTCCTCGTCGACCCGAAAGCGGAGGTCAAGCAGGAGTACTACGCCGGCGTCGTCTGGGACGGCACCGCGAAGCGGCCGCTGATGCTGTTCAGCGACATGGGTGGCATCGACATCGAGGAGGTGGCGGAGAAGCACCCCGACCACGTCGGCCGCGGCCACCTCTCGAACCTCCTCCCGATTTCCGACTTCGAAGCGAAGCAGGTGGTCGCCGGCAGCGGCGTCAGCGGCCGGCAGCTGACCCGGGCGACGCCAATCCTCGCCCGTCTCGCCCGCCTCTTCCGCGACTACGACATGACCCTCGCCGAGATCAACCCGCTGGCCGAGCTCACCGACGGCAGCTTCGTCGCCCTCGACGCCCACATGGAGATGGAGAACGAGGCCGTCGGCCGGCAGAAGAAGCTGCTGCGCGAGCAGCTCGAGATCGCCGAGGACGACACCCGCGAGACCTATGAGCCCTCCGAGTTCGAGCGCAACGTTGCGGCGATCGACGCCGCCGACCACCGTGGCGTGATCCAGGGCAAGGACCACGGCTTCGAGGGCGACCTCGGGCTGGTGATCGGCGCCGGCGGCGGCTCGCTGACCCTGACCGACGCGGTCCGCAGCCAGGGCGGCAAGCCCGCCAACTACTCCGAGATCGGCGGCAACCCCTCGGTCGCCAAGGCCTGCGGCCTGGCCAAGGAGGTGCTCGAAAAGGACGGCGTCGAGAAGATCGCGGTGATGATGTCAATCGTCTCCAACACCCGGGTGGACATCGTCGCCCGCGGCGTGATCAAGGCCTGCCTCGAGCTGG
>DASTYR010000273.1:0-5165 GCA_035764795.1 Solirubrobacterales bacterium
TGAGGAAGCCTGTGGCGGGGGTGGACGTGCGGGGGGATGGGGCGTTCGTGCCGTTTCGGGGGGGCTTGCGACGCGAGGAGCTTGATTCGACGGACTACGACACGCCGTTCGATGCGGTGCGCGAGACTCTGGAAACGTGACGACTGAGACCGACATCCCCAAGGGCAGCTACGCCGCCGGGCGGCGGATCGGGCTGCCGGCCGGAGCCGAAGCGCCGTACGCGGTCTTCGTCAACGGCGTCGAGCAACGCGAGGGCGTCGATTACGACGTCCGGGCCGGTGAGCTCGTCTTCCACCGCGAGATCGTCAAGGAGAAGGTCGGCGCCGGGCGCTGGCTGGCGATGTACCTGGGCCTGTTCGGCACCTATCGCAAGAACGAGACGATCGACCTGCAGTTCCACCGCAACGGCAAGGTCGAGCTGCTCTCCGACGTGGCGGTGCGGCGATGAAGGTCGGCTTCATGATGCTCGCCGACCACAGCGAGGCGGTCAACGGCAAGCTCTACACGAACGGCGGCGGCTGGAACGTCCTTCGCTTCCCCGAGCTGCCGCACGACTGGGGCTTCCACATCGCGCTCGGCATCGACGTCGGCTGGGACGAGACCAACCGCCGCCACAGCCTCAACCTGACGATCCAAGACCCCGACGGGGTCGAGCTGAACGAGGGCTTCTCGGCCGAGTTCGAGACCGGCCGGCCGCCCGGCATGCCGGCCGGACAGGAGCAGCGCCTGGTGATGTCGATCGGCACCACCGCGACCTTCACCACCGCCGGCCCCCACGCCGCCGTTGTCCAGCTCAACGGCGAGGAGATGGGACGCGCCCGCTTCTACCTGCTCGAGGGCCAGCCACAGGGCCCCTGAGATGGGCATGGCCTAGTCCCGGCCGGCCTCTCTCTAGTTGAAGACGTAGAGGAGCGCGAAGGCGGTCGCGGCGAAGCTCAGGGCAGCGGCGATCATGCCCCTGTCCTGAGAGACCATGCCGGCAATCGAGCGGTCGTCGGAACGGTCGTAGATCAGGTAGAGGTAGCGGAAGATCCCGTAGACCATCGGCGGGATCGTCCACATCATCTCGTTGCCGATCTGCGGCGAGTCGACCGCGTAGATCGAGTAGCTGATCACGGTGCCGGTGGTGACCATGGCGACCATCTGGTCGAGGAAGGGCAGCGAGTAGTGCTCGAGGACCGGGCGGCTGCTGGTCCCCTCGTGCAGCTCCGAGACAGCCTCCTGGCGGCGCTTGGTGAAGCCGAGGAATAGGGCGATCATGCCGGTGCAGAGCAACAGCCATTCGGAGGCGTGGGCGTCAACGGCGCTGGCGCCGGCCGCGACGCGGAGGATGAAGAGGCCGGCGAGGACCATCACGTCGACGATCACGATCTGCTTGAGGCCGAGGCTGTAGGCCATCTGGGCGACGCCGTAGACGACCACCATCACGCCGACCTCCCAATTGACGGTGGCGAAGGCGAGCGCGATCGCGACAATCGCCAGAGCCGGGGCGATCGCCTTGGCGGCCCCCTCGGACAGCTCGCGCGCGGCAAGCGGCCGGAAGCGCTTCTTCGGGTGCTTGCGATCGAGCTCGACGTCGATCAGGTCGTTGACGTAGTAGCCGGCGCTGGAGATCGCGCAGAAGGCCAGGAAGGCAAGGGCCGCCTCGCCGACCGCATGGGGATCGTTGAACTTGCCGGAGAAGAGCAGGCCGGCGAACACGAAGACGTTCTTGATCCACTCCTGCGGCCGCGCGGTCTTGAGAGCAGCCCGCAGCGGCGAGCGGCGTGGCACGACTGGCTCCTCGGCGGCGGGCCCCCCCCGGGGGGGAACCGTCGGATGTTCGGAGGTGATGGTTTCCATCGGCGGGCGGACGGCCAGGTGCAGGCATTACCGGCGACCGGTCGCGACAGGGTATCGCCGCGATCAGGCGAATCAGGGGCCTACGAGTCTATGAGCACGCCGGGGTTCAGCATCCCGGCGGGGTCGAGCTCCGCCTTGGCCGCACGCAGGGCTGCAGCGAACGAGTCGGGGCGCTGGCGGTCATACCAGGGGCGGTGGTCGCGGCCGACCGCGTGGTGGTGGGTGATCGTGCCGCCGCCTTCGATCACCGCCTCAGAGGCGGCCGACTTGATCTCGTCCCACTGCTCGACCTCGCCGCCGCGGACGGCCGGCGCCATCACCGTGAAGTAAGGGGCCGGGCCGTCGGGATAGACGTGGGTGAATCGGCAGCTGACGCGGGGCGCGCCGGGGCCGTCGGCGGGCGCGTCGCAGACCTCGGCGACCTTGTGGCGGACCGCGTCCGTCGCAGTCGTGTGGAAGTCCTCGAAGCGGTCCCAGGTGATCGCCGTCTCGAAGGTCTCCGAAAGGACGCCGCAAGCGACGAAAGTGTCGCGCAGGTAGGGAGCGAACAGGAAGGCGTTGCGCCAGGCGCCGACCGCATCATCGCCGACCGGCCGATTTCGGTCGCCAGACGTCCTGTTTTCGTCCCGTCGGCCGGCTTGCTCGCGAATCTCGCCCGATTCGCCGCCGTGCTCGGCAGCGATCGCAAGGGCCTGGTTCATCGGCGCGCCGACCGGATGGTGAGCCGACTCGAAGCCGAGCACCAGCAGGCTCTTCTCGCCGCTGCCGGCACCGGTCGTGCCTGCCTCGAGCGCATCCAGCAGGCGGCAGTTCGACGGATAGAGGCCGGACTGTGAGATCTCCCGCACGGCACCGGCGGCGGCCAGGAAGTCGTCGAACTCGACCGCGCAGGAGGTTCTGAACTCGGGCCGCGGACGCACCCGCATCCACGCCTCCGAGACGACGCCGAGGATCCCCTCGGAGCCGATCAGGGCGCGGTCGGGCGAGGGCCCGGCGCCGGACCCCGGCAGGCGCCGACTCTCCCAGGTGCCACGCGGCGTGACCGCCCGCACCGACTCGACCAGGTCGTCGATGTGGGTGTAGAGCGTCGCGAAGTGGCCGCCGGCCCGGGTCGCGATCCAGCCCCCGAGCGTCGAGTACTCGAACGACTGCGGGAAGTGGCGCAGGGTCAGCCCGTGCTGGCGCAGCTGCTCCTCCAACTCGGGGCCCGTTGCTCCCGCTTGGATCCGGGCCGCCAACGAGATTGGGTCGACCTCGAGCACCCGGTCGAGTCGCCGCAGGTCGAGCGAGACGAAGGGGCGGTCACCGAGTCGTCCCTCCACCCCGCCCACGACGCTCGTGCCGCCGCCGAACGGGACGACCGCAGCGCCCTCCGCCTCGCACCAGCTCAGCACGGTCTCGATCTCCGACTCGTCGCGCGGCAGCGCCACCAGGTCCGGCGGGTTCTCGAACTCGCCGCGGAAGCCGCGCACGACGTCGCGGTAGGCCTTGCCGAGCGCGCGGCTCACACGCTCGTACTTCTCGTCCGTGAAGAGGTCGCCGAGGTCAGGCGGCACGTTCAGTCGTGGCGCCCGGAGGTCGACCGCCTCCAGCCGCACCGCCTCCTCCGGCTCGCCACCGAAGCCGAAGCGCTCGCGAATGCCCTTCGCCGCCGCCTCGACCTCGGCACGCGAGGGTGCCTGGTCCTCGTAGCCCCAGCCCCAGTGCTTTCGCCTGCGCCCGTTCACCGAGCGCTCACGCTACCGGGACCGCTGCGCTCAGCAGAAGATGCGCTTGTGGTGGAGCCTGACCTCGTAGAGGTCTTTCGGTGCACGCGCAATCGTCACCCAGTTGCACTCGCCGCCTTCGCGCAGGAATAGCGTCGAGACGCAATCGATCCGATGTTCCGATTTGCGCTGGCAGGGAGCCACTTTCCAGTTCCTGCAGCCTTCCGTCTGTTTGCAGACCTCCGCCGTCAACCGTTTGATCTCCGTCTTAGCAATCCCAAACGGCAACTTGTGCGCCTGCGCAACCCCTGCCATCAGCAGCAGCCCCAGAACCGCCACCACCAAGACCTTCACCCTCATCTCTCCTCCTAGCTTTGAGAACGGCGCAAGCTTATTCGCACCTCGCCGAGTACTCAACTCTTCTGAGAACAGGTGAGGAGGGTGAAGAGGGACGGATATGCCCCTCGAACGGGCGGATACTCAAAACGCCGGCCTCATTAGGCCGGCGTTTGTCCGGGCGAGGGGCATATCCGTCCCTCTCCCTACCAATGCACACCTTTCATCAGATGGGCAAACGCGACCGCCTCAGTGGTCGGCGGCCGATCCGGCGCCTCATCCCTCTTCCCCTTCGCCGCCTGCGACTCCGGAAAGAGCTTGTCGCAGCGCCCTCGGCCTCGCACCAGCTCAACACCGCCTCGACCTCCGACTCGTCGCGTGGGGACGCGACGACGTCGGGTGGGTTCTCGAATTCGCCGTGAAAGCCGCGCACCACGTCGCGGTAGGCCTCGCCGAGCGCGTGGCCGACCCGCTCGTACCTGTCGTCGCTGAAGAGATCGCCGAGCTCGGCGGGGACTCTAAGCCGAGGCGCCCGCACCTCGACCGCCTCCAGCGGCACCGGCTCCTCGGCCTCGCCGCCGAACCCGAACCGCTCTGGAATGCCCTTCGCCGCCTCCTCGAGCTCCGCGCGAGACGGCTGCTGGTCCTCGTATCCCCAGCCCCAGTGCTTGCGCCGGCGCGCGGTCATCGAGGCGAACGGTAGCCGTAGAGGGCCGAGCGGCCCCTGCCGCGAGGGCGCACCGGATATTGCCGACCGACGCGCCCCGCGGCGCGATTCTCAGGAGGGGCCGCAGACGATGTGTTTGTCGCGCACCCGCACCTTCGACGTGCCCGGCGGGAGAAAGGCGTTCGACCGCCAGGAGCAGCCGCTTTCGTCGCGGAAGTCGACGTGAACGTGACAGGAGACGCGATGGGCCGAACGCCGCTGGCATTCGTTGACGACGATGGCGATGCAGTCCCCCTCACACTTGCTGACCGCATGCCGCTTGATCTCCTTACGAGCGTCTTTGAGAGAGAGTCCATGCGCCTCCGCCACGCTCGCCATGGCCAGCAGCAGGGCGACGGTGCTCAGAACGACCGCCTTGTTCCTCATGTTTCCTCCTCGAGTGAGAACAGTTGACGGTTCGCGATCCTATTCAGAACCTATGCAGTACTCAAATGTTCTCGTGCTGTCAGGCGGTCGCGCCGGCCCGGGTCCCTACCAGTGCACGCCTTTCATCAGGTGAGCAAACGCGACCGCCTCGGTGGTCGGCGGCCGATCCGGCGCCTCATCGGTCTTCC
>DASTYR010000274.1:0-3226 GCA_035764795.1 Solirubrobacterales bacterium
TATATGCCTGGCATCGCCACGGTTTAAACGCCCTCGGGTCGGGCAGCTACGCCCCAACCGCAGCTTCCCGCCCGGGGGCGGCGACGGAGAAGAAAGACGTGGCACGACGGGCGACCATCAGATTGTCTGCCTGGGAGCCGCACGTTCTCGTCGCCCTCGGCGGTTGCGGCGGCGGCCGAGTTCCGTTCGCGATCTCGGCTAGCCGACCACCGCGAACCGGGCGGCGAGCCAGTAGGAGCGGCCTCGTGGCCAGGAGGCTTTCCCCACCCTCTTGACGATCCGGTAGTCCCCCGGCGCTACATCGTCTGGCAGGTGCAGCGAGCTACAGCGTCCGGAGACACCTGGCCCGGCCAGACCCAGCCACAGAGCCCAGACGCGTTGCGTCATCCCTGGGACGGCGACCCAGCTCCCGCCCTCCAGCCTCTGCACGCCGAACTCTTCGCCGTAGTTGACCTGTTCCGTCCCGTGGTTCTCCACCCGGCTCAGGACGCGCTGGCCAGGGCGGAACTCGCTGCCGTTAAGGGTGAGCCTGGGCTTCCAATATCGCCGCGCGAAGACCTTCAGGTGCTCGCCGTAGTTGGCAAGCTGCTTCCCGTCCTCGTCGAGGATCTCGAAGTCGTAGCGGTAGAAGCCGGGCCGCCGCAGAGGATCGAGGTAGAGCTCGATTTCGTCGCGGCTGCTGATCGTCTTGACCTTCAGCTGGCTGCGGTCGACTTCCCTGCCGGTCTCGCCCGCGCTGCTCACCGCGAACATGCGCGCGCGTAGCGTCCACTTCAGCGGCGTACGCCCGTAGTAGTTTTCGCTCCAGAGTCCGTAACCGAAGCTCTGCCCGACCGGAAGGATTTTGCCCCAGTCGCCGAGCAGGCGCACAGTCTTCGGGCCGAAAGGAAGGTCACCGCCTTCAGGTGGTTCGCGCACGGGAGGAAGTTGGGATAAGCCAAAGTCATGCGCGAGATCGCCGCTCTTGCAAAAACTCGGGCTGCCAAGGGCGGAGGAGTCCTCGCGGACGAAGGCGCGAGCCTCCTCCGAGGAGCCGCCAATCATCAGTGCCAAAGCCGCCAGGGACGCCACAATCGCCAAGGCTCCTCCCTCCTTCTTTTCGATTCTTAGCTTTGAGAAACCCCGTGTTTCAACCGCTCCTTCTACCAGTAGTTGCGGCCCTCGTCACAGCTCCCGAGCCCCGGCTTGGGATCTTCCCACGCTGGTACTCTGCCGGAGTAGGCAGTCCGCCTGCGCGTCTCGTCCTTCGCCACCGAGGAAGCACGCGCCTTTGACTCCGCCACAGGGCCAGATAGATCGCGACTCGCCGCGCGAGGAATGCGGCGTCTTCGGCGTATTCGCACCCGGCCACGACGTCGCCCGCCTCACCTACTTCGGCCTCTACGCGCTGCAGCACCGCGGCCAGGAGTCGGCCGGGATCGCGACCTGCGTGGGTGGCCACATCACCACCCTGCGCGACGCCGGCCTCGTCTCCCAGGTCTTCGACGAGGAGAAGCTGCGGGCGCTGGAGGGCGACATGGCGATCGGCCACGTCCGCTACTCGACCACCGGCGGCGGCTCCTGGGAGAACGCGCAGCCGGTCTGGCGCGACGACGGCCGCGAGGTCGCCCTCGCCCACAACGGCAACCTGACCAACGCGGTCGAGCTCTGGAGCGAGCTGAAGGAGCGCGGGATCGCCTTCCGCGGCACCTCCGACTCGGAGATCATCGCGGCGCTGCTCTCCTCGAGCGAAGGGCGCTACATCGAGGACGTCGTCGCCGAGGTGATGCCGCGGCTGGAGGGCGCCTACTCGACCGTGGCGATGACAAAGCACGCGATCGTCGCCTTTCGCGACCCGCACGGGGTGCGGCCGCTGTCGCTGGGCCGGCTTGATGACCGCTACGTCGTCGCCTCGGAGAGCTGCGCCTTCGACATCATCCGCGCCGAGCTGATGCGCGAGGTGCAGCCGGGCGAGATGGTCTCGCTTACCGAGCGCGGCCTGGAGACGCGGCAGGTGATGAAGGCGGGGCGGTCGGCGCGCTGCGTCTTCGAGCACATCTACTTCTCGCGACCCGACAGCCGCCTCGAGGGCAAGGTGCTGCAGCAGGTGCGCGGGCGGATGGGCGAGATGCTCTGGCGCGAGGCGCCGGTCGAAGCCGACCTGGTGATCGCCGTGCCCGACTCAGGCAACCCCGCCGCCGCCGGCTTCGCCCGCGCCTCCGGCATCCCGCGCGACGACGGCCTGATCAAGAACCGCTACGTCGCCCGCACCTTCATCCAGCCCGGGCAGGAGCTGCGCAAGCACGGCCTGCGCCTCAAGTTCAACCCGCTGCCGGAGATCGTCGCCGGCCAGCGGATCGTCGTCGTCGACGACTCGATCGTGCGCGGCAACACGACGCGCCAGATCGTCGGCATGCTGCGCGAGGCCGGGGCGAGCCAGGTCCACCTGCGGATCTCGGCGCCGCCGATCCGCCACCCCTGCCACTACGGCGTCGACATGTCGACCCGCGAGGAGATGATCGCCCACGAGCGCTCAATCGACGAGATCGCCGACGAGCTCGGCGCCGACTCGCTCGCCTACCTCTCGATGGAGGGCCTCTACGAGGCGATCGGCGCCTCCCCCGACGACCACTGCGACGCCTGCTTCACCGGCCACTACCCGCTCGGCGACCCCGAAGAGGCGAACGGCAAGTTCGCCCTCGAGGAGATCGCCGTCGTGCCGGCGAGCGGCTAGGGCGTAAGCACAGCGACGATCTCGGCCGCAGGGCGGACGTCGGCGATCCGGCGCACGGTCTCGCCGGCGTAGAGGGGACCCGCGTCGACGAGCGTGTCCGGCCCGTCGTCGGTGACGCTCTGCGGGGTGAGCAGGCGGCTACTGGAACGCTGGGCGGCGACCAGGCGCCGTTGCAGGGCCGCTGGCATGTAGCGGGCGGTTGGCGCGGAGGTGCGGTTGATCGCTCGGTTCAACGCAGGCGCGTTTCGCGTCTCGTCAGAACCGGAGGGGGCTCGCTCCAGCCAACGCTCCGTCGCCGAGTTGGCGACGACGCGATGCGGCGCGGGCCAGCCCATCCCGAAGAGGTCGGTGAGCAGGGTGGAGTCGGCGTCGAGCAGCAGCTGGCGGTAGGTCGGGTGAGCGCGGCTCTCCTCGCTGAGCAGGAAGCGGGTGCCGGCGACGGCGCCGTCGGCGCCTGCCTCGAGCGCCCGCCCCACGTCGGCTCGTTCGGCGATGCCGCCAGCCAACAGGAGG
>DASTYR010000275.1:0-2170 GCA_035764795.1 Solirubrobacterales bacterium
ACCTCTGCATCACCGATCCGAAGCGGAACCTGGAGCGCAAGATCCAGGAGGCGACGCTGGCGGTCGAGTACGAGGAGCGCTTCTCGAAGCGCCAGATCCTCGGCAAGTACCTCAACGGCGCCTCCTACGGGACGATCAACGGCACCACCGCCGTGGGAGTCCAAGCGGCCTCGCGCATCTACTTCTCGAAGCCGGTCTGGAAGCTGACCCTGGAGGAGTCGGCGCTGCTGGCCGGGCTGCCGCAAGCGCCCTCCGACTACAACCCCGTCCTCAACCCCGAGGGGGCGCGCGAGCGTCGCAACGACGTCCTCGCCAGCATGGCCAAGCTCGGCTACATCTCGCGCGAGCGGGCCCGCGAGGGACAGCAGAAGGGCCTCGGGATCAACCTCTCCGACACCTACTTCGTCCAGCGCCAGCCCTACTTCTTCGACTATGTCGAGGACAAACTGATCGAGGAGTACGGGGTCAACACGGTCCGCAAGGGCGGGCTGCGCGTCCACACCACCGTCGACCCCGAGCTGCAGGAAGTCGGCGAAGAAGCCATGCGCACGGCCCTGCCCTACTCGGAAGACCCGGCGGCGGCGCTGGTCTCGATCGATCCGAGCAACGGCCACATCGAGGCGATGGTCTCCAGCTCCAACTACGAGGACAGCCAGTTCAACCTCGCGGCCCAGGGGCACCGCCAGCCCGGCTCGACCTTCAAGACCTTTGTCCTGACGGAGGCGATCAAGCAGGGCATCGACCCCTACTCGACCTACTACACCTCGATGCCGCTCAGCCTCGACCTGCCCGAGTGGGGCCACTGGGAGGTGGCGACGGCCGACGAGGGCTACCAGGGCACGATCAACCTGCAGCAGGCGACGGTCGCCTCCGACAACACCGTCTTCGCCCAGCTCGACCTCGACGTCGGCCCCGAGAACGTCGCCGCGACGGCGAAGTCGATGGGCATCACGACCGAACTCGACGGCATCCCGGCCGAGGGGATCGGCGGCCTGCGGATCGGCGTCTCGCCGCTCGAGATGTCAGCTGCCTACGCGACGCTCGCCTCGGGCGGCATCCGCCGCAACCCGATCGCGATCACCCGCGTCGTCTTCCCCAGCGGGCGGGTGGACCGTCCCGAGCAGGCCGATCCAAAGCGCGTCCTGCCCGAAGGAGTCGCCTACGAGGTGACGCAGCTGCTGCGCGACAACATCACCGGCGGCACCGGCACCTCCGCCTACACCGGCTGCGCCGGCCAGGCCGGCAAGACGGGGACGACCGACAACTACACGGACGCCTGGTTCGCCGGCTACCAGCCCAACCTCTCGACCGTGGTCTGGGTCGGCTACCCACAGTCGAACGACATCGAAATGACCAGCGTCCACGGCACCACCGTCTTCGGCGGCACCTTCCCAGCGATGATCTGGAACTCGCTCTACGCGAACGGCGAAATCCCCTGCGAGGAATTCGAGGAACCGGAGACGCCGGTCAGCTGGGCGCCGTACTACGGCGAGTACACGCAGTCGGGCGGCAGCAGCGACGACTACGAATACGAAGCTACGGAAGAACCGGACGAAGAAGACAGCGAAGCGGAGCGCAAAGGAAAAGAAGGGACGGGCGGCTACGACCCCGATGCCTACGCACCTGGTGTCGGCCAGGAACCGACTCCGTCGCCGGACCCGGCTCCATCGGCACCGTCCACCGGAGGTGGCGGCAATGCCGGCGGCGGCGCGACCGGCGGGGTCGGCGCGGGATAGCGCGACCCGTCAGCGGACGGGGACGTGCCGCGGCTCGTTTACCCATAGTGGCCTCTAATCCGCGGCACCTGCGGCCCGAATGAGCCCCCAGGTCGGCTACGTGTTGATGTGGGTGGGGTTTGGTGCCTACCTGGCTGTGCTCGCGGCGGCACCGCGCTTGGGTGTATGGACGGTGTGGGGGGCGATCGCAGTATTCGTTGCCGGCTTCGCCGTAGCGCCCGTCCTCCTCTCACACGACGTCTACAGCTACGTCGACTACGCCCGGCTCGGCGTCGTGCACGGACTCGACCCCTATGTCGACCCGCCTGCTGCGGCTCCGCAGGATCCGGTCTACCCAGAGGTCGAATGGACCGAAGCAACCAGCGCCTACGGCCCGCTCTTCACCCTCGCCACGTATCCCCTGGCTTGGCTCCCCGTTGGCGTCGCAGTGGCGG
>DASTYR010000276.1:0-4433 GCA_035764795.1 Solirubrobacterales bacterium
AAGCTGAAGAGAGACACCCTGACCGGCTTCCAGATCCGCAACAACAAGCTCGGGACGGTGCCAACCGCGCGGCGCGCGACCCACACGTACTGGGCGGTCGTCAACAACCCGGCGGCGCCTGGCAACGCCACCCTGGCACGAGCCAGCGATGCCGGTATCTCGGCTGCCGAGGGCGGCGGCGCGGTGGCCGTCACCTTCCCCCAGAACATCTCCGGCTGCGCCAACGTCGCCTCCCGCAACAACGCCGGCACGACGCCCCCGGGGGCGGGGCTGGCCCAGACCAACACCGCGGCGGCGAACCCAAACGCGATCGAAGTGCGCACCCGCGACGCCAAAGGCGCTCCGGAGGACGCCGACTTCCACCTGCTGGTCGTCTGTCCGTAGCGGGACGACGCATCCGACTTTGACCACCCCCTGGTGTGGTCAATCTCCGACGCGTTGCTAGGCGTCTGGCCCAAACGCCTCGATCAGGCGCCGCTGGTACTCGCTCAGCTCCTCGGGCGAGATGAAGTAGGTGGGCGGGGTGAGGAAGAGGCCGTCGGCACGCTCGGCGGTCGCCTCGACCCGGCCGCGGACCTTGTCGAGCGGTCCGGCCGCGCAGTACGTGTCGACCATCTCGTCGCTGATCGCCGCCGGCACGGCGGCGAGGTCGCCGCGGCGGAAGGCCTCGCCGGCCGCGACCGCGTTATCGGCGAAGCCGTGCAGCTCCCAGAGCGGCATGTAGGTCTTGACGGTCGCGTAGAAGGAGATCGTGCGGCGGGCCATCTCGATCGCACGACCCTCGTCGTCGTCGATCGCACAGCAGACCGTCGGCAGGTAGTCGAAGTCCTTGCGCTCGCGTCCGGAGCGGCGCAGACCCTCCTCGAAGGAGTCGACGACGACCTCGTCGATCCAGCGCAGGCTCTGGATCGGGTGACCGATCAACCCGTCGGCGACGTCGCCCGCCATCCGGCACATGCCGCCTTGGACCCCGGCGGTGTAGATCGGCACCGAGTCGCGCGGCGCTGGGTGCGGCCGCACCCAGCCCTTGATGTCGATGTCGTAGTAGGAGCCCTGGAAGCGGATCGGCTCGCCGCCCCCGGCCTGCTGCATGATTAAGCGCGTCGCCTCGATCGCCTCGCGCAGGTGCGGAGCCGGCTTGCCGTACTCGGCGTTGTGCCAGGTTTCGTTGAGCCGCTTGACGCCCGAGCCGAGGCCGAGCCGGAAGCGGCCGCCCGACATCTCGTCGACGTCGAGCGCGCTGACGGCGAGGATGAACGGGCTGCGGGTAAATGCCCAGGCGATCCCGGTGGCGATGCCGATCCGCTCGGTGCGGCCGGCCAGGTAGGCGGCCTGAGTGACCGACGACCGGAAGAGCTCGGGCGCCCAGACACACTCGACGCCGGCCCCCTCCGCAAGCTTGGCCTCCGACTCGAGATCCGCCACGGTGGTACCGATCGCCGCGACGGAGATGCGGCTCAGTGCACCGCTCGGCTTCGAGGCCCCCATCGGAACGTCTGCTCAGACCGGTGCCGGTGCGGAGGCTTCGGCGAGCGCCAGGTCGGCGACTCGTTCGCGGTGCCACCTCGCGTCGCCGAAAGTCGTCGCGTTCGCCCTGCCGCGCTTTAGGAAGAAGTGGAGATCGTGCTCCCAGGTGAAGCCGATTCCGCCGTGCACCTGGATCGAGGCGTCCGGCACGCGCCAGCCGGCGTCGGAGGCGTAGGCCTTCGCCATCGCCGCCGCCAGCGGCAGCGACTCGGGCTCGGCATCGGCGGCCCAGGCCGCCCCGTATACCGCCGAGCGCGAGTTCTCGGTCTCGAGCAGCATCTGTGCGCAGCGGTGCGAGACCGCCTGGTAGGCGCCGATCGGCCGCCCGAACTGCTGGCGGTCTTTCGCGTACTCGACTGCCATCTCAAGCGTCCGCTGGGCGACGCCGGTCGACTCGGCGGCGATCGCGACGCAGGCGCGCAGGAGGACCGGCAGGTAGTCGGCCTGGCTGCCGGCGAGAGTGGCCTCTGCTCCAACCCGCACCCCGTCGAAGCGGACGGAATACAGGCGCCGGGTGAGGTCGATCGAGCGCTCGGCCGTCACGGTGAGGCCGTCGGCGTTCCGCTCGACGACGTGACGGCGACCGTCGCTCGTCGCCACCAGCATGAAGTCGGCCGCCGCTGCATCCTGCACCAGGACCTTCTCGCCGTCGAGGACGACGCCGTCACCGTCGGCCTTCGCCTCCATCGTGAACATGCCGGGCGTCGCCGGGCTGCCGGAGTCGACGAGGGCGACCGTGCCGCGAATTTCGCCCTCGGCCAGCGGCCGCAGCCAGCGCTCGCGCTGCTCGTCGGTGCCATTCTCCGCCAGGGCGAGTCCGGCAATCGTGTTCGAGAGCAGCGGCGTCGGCGCCAGCGCGTAGCCGAGCTCCTCGAAGAGGACAGCCAGCTCGACCGTGCCCAGACCCTGCCCGCCCCACTCCTCCGGCAGCGCCAGTCCTGGCCAGCCCAGCTCGGCCATCTCCTGCCAGTCGCTCTGCTCGAAGCCAAGCTCGCTCTCGGCCAGCTCGCGGATCCGCTCCGACTTGTAGCGGGCGGCGAGGAACTCGCGCGCCGTCGACTTGATCGCCTGCTGCTCGTCGTTGAGGTCGAAGTACATGGTCAGCTTCCGCCCGCCGCTAGCGCAGCCTCGGCAGGCCGAGCACCCGCTCGGCGATGATGTTCTTGAGGATGTCGGTGGTGCCGCCCTCGATCGAGTTGGCGCGCGAGCGCAGGAAGCCGTACTGCCAGGCGCCGTTGGCGATCGCGTGCTCGGCACCGCGATCGAGCGGCGCGTAGGCCCCCTCGACGTCGAGCGCCAGCTCGGTGATCCGCTGGTTGATGTCGGCCCACTGCCACTTGCCCAGCGAGCCCTCCGGCCCCGGGATGCCCGACTGCATCGTCTTGGTCAGACCGCGGTAGGCGTTGAGGCGCATCGTCTCCGCCTCGATGTGGAGCTGGGCGAGCCGCTGGCGGATCACCGGGTCGTCGGCCGCCGTGCCACCGTTGGTCCGGGTCTCGGCGGCCAGCTTGTCGAGCCGCTTGAGGCTGTTGGCGATCTGGGCGATCGCGCCGAAGGCGAGCCCGGCCCGCTCGTTCATCAGCGTCGTGATCGCCACCGTCCAGCCGTTGCCGACGCCACCGACCACGTTGGCGTCGGGGATCCGCGCTTCCTCCATGAAGACCTCGTTGAACTCGCCCTCGCCGGTGATCTGCACGAGCGGCTTGGCCTCCACCCCCTCCTGCTCCATATCCATCAGAAAGTAAGTGAGCCCCTTGTGCTTGGGCGCGTCGGGGTCGGTGCGAGCGACGAGCATGCACCACTTCGCGTACTGGGCGAAGGTGGTCCACACCTTCTGCCCGGTGACGACCCATTCGTCGCCGTCCTTGACCGCGCGCGTCTTCAGCGAGGCGAGGTCGGAGCCCGACTCGGGCTCCGAGAAGCCCTGGCACCAGATCTCCTCACCGGTGAGGATCGGCTCCAGGTAGCGCTCCTTCTGCTCCTCGGTGCCATGGGCGATCACGACCGGCCCGCCCATCGCCAGGCCGAGCACATTGGCGGGGCTCGGCGCTTCCAGACGCGACGCCTCACCAACGAAGATCGCCTGCTCGATCAGCGTCGCGCCGCGGCCGCCGTACTCCTTCGGCCACGAGATCCCGGCCCAGCCGGCCTCGTGCAGCTTCAGCTGCCACTCGCGGCGGAAAGCCATCACCTCCTCGAGGCCGGCCTCCGGCTCCGGTCCGGGATGGTTCTCTTCCAGCCAGGTGCGGACCTCGTCGCGGAACTCGCGCTCGGACGGGGAAAGGCTGAGGTCCATCGGCGCAGACTACCTCTCGCCGTCCATCCGACGCCAAGGGCTGGAGCGCAGCACCTGACCGCCGGTCGCCGTGAAGAGAGCGGCCGAGCGGCAGCCCGGAACGCGCCGTCCATGCGTGCGCATCAGTCGCTCGCCGCGCACCGTAAAGCCATGGCGCGGGTGGCGCTCGAAGGTGCGGCGAATGCCGGCTCGGTCCAGCTCCCAGCCACGCATCCCGAGCACGTCGAGTGAGATTCCGTCGTGTGCGAGGTGCTGCACCGCGCCCTGCCCGCGAGACACGCTGGGGTTGAGGTGCAGGCAGATCGCGTCGAGGACGTCGTGTCGCTCGGCCTCGGAGAGGGACGAAGAGGTGAGGATCTGCTCGGCCTTCTTCGCACCCGCCCAGGCAAAGCACTCGCCCTCGAGCTCGCCCATCTCCATGAAGGCGTAGTCGTGAAGCATCGTCGCGGCTAAGAGCGCCTCAGGGTCGCAGTCGACGCCCTCCGCCTCCCCGAGCGCCCGTCCAAACAGGTACGACCGGTAGCCGTGCTCGACGAGCATCGGGTCGAGATCGGCGCATGCCTCGATCAAGTCGCGGGCGAAGGACGTGTCGGGCGGGGTCAGCTCCGAG
>DASTYR010000277.1:0-5477 GCA_035764795.1 Solirubrobacterales bacterium
CAGGAGTTCCTGCCGACCGGCGTGCTCAACGTCATCGGCGGCCACGGCGACCCGGCGGGCCAGGCGCTGGTCACGCACCCCGACGTCGAGATGGTCTCGCTGACCGGCTCGCCTGTCACCGGCAAGGGGATCGCGAAAGCGGCCGCCGACAGCCTCAAGCGCGTCCACCTCGAGCTGGGCGGCAAGGCGCCCGTGGTCGTCTTCGACGACGTCGACATGGAGACGGCGATGGAGACGATCGCCGGCACCGGCTATTACAACGCGGGCCAGGACTGCACGGCGGCGACCCGCGTGCTCGCCTCCAAAGGCGTCTACAACGACGTCGTCAACGGCCTCGCCTCGCAGGCGAGCGACCTGGTGCTCGGCGACACGCTCGCCGCGGACACGACCCTGGGCCCGCTCAACTCGCAGCGCCAGCGTGAGCGGGTCGAGGGATTCCTCGAGCGGCGCCCGGAGCGCGCCGAGGTCGTGACCGGCGGCAAGCAGCCCGACCTACCTGGTTACTTCCTCGAGCCAACCGTCGTCGCCGGCCTCGAGCAGGACGACGAGATGATCCAGAAGGAGATCTTCGGTCCGGTGATCACCGTGCAGCCGTTCTCCGACGAGAAGGCGGCGATCGAGTGGGCCAACGGCACCCGCTACGGCCTCGCCTCCTCGGTCTGGACCCGAGACGTCGGCCGCGCGATGCGGGTCGCTAACGCACTGCGCTTCGGCTGCGTCTGGATCAACGACCACATCCCGCTCGTCTCGGAGATGCCGCACGGCGGCTACAAGGAGTCCGGCTACGGCAAGGACCTCTCGATGTACGCGCTCGAGGACTACACCGAGATCAAGCACGTGATGATCAACCTCGAATAACCCGCCGTGAGTTGAGCACCCCATGGGTGCTCAACTTACGGCGGGTCGGGCAGGCATGGGGCTTAGGGGCGCAGTTCGGTGAAGCCGGCGGCAGCGAAGTCGCCGTCGAACGCGAGCGCATCCTGGATCCCCCGTGCCCTCATGTAGGCGAAGCTGGTCGCGTCGACGAAGGAGTACTCGCGCTCGTCGTGCTCGCGCAGCCAGCGGAAGGCGTCGTCTTCCACGTCCTCGGTCACGCGGACGATCTCTATGCGCTGATCCTTGCCTCCGACGCTGTCGAGGAATTCAACCGCCTTGCGGTGCCATCGCTTGTATCGGAGCCAGGTCCAAGTCTCGCCCCGGATGTGATTCGTGGCCACTATCCGTCGCTCGCCCGCTCTTCTCAAGAGCTCGAAAGCCGATCCGTGGCGAGGGTCTCGATCGTCCATAGCGGCGATGAGGAAAGAGGAGTCGGCAAAGATCACGGGTAGTCCCGATCCAGTCCGTAGACGACCTCGTCGATCGTCCTTTTGTCGCTGGGGTCGCTGGACACCGTCCCGCACAGCTTGAAGAACGGGTCCTCCTCGATCGGTGGCAATGGCCGTATCTCTTCCCGCACGCAACGCCTGATCACCTCCGCCTTCGAGAGCCCTTCTTCGTCGGCGCGTCGTTCCACCGCCTCGTCCAGCTCGGGCTCGATCGATATCTGCAGTCGCTTCATGCGGGCCATTGTTACATCACCTCTCACGATGTAATGTAACAATTCAGCGCCAAAAGTGTGAAATTTCCAGCTATCGGCCGCAGCCGGTACGCTCGCGTCGCCTGATGGGGGTCCTTCGCAGCGGAATCGTCGTCGTCCTGCTCGTGCTTGGAGCGCTGGTCGCGCTCGGCGCCGCCGTGCCCGCCCAAGACGAGGAGGAACCGCGCTGCCGCGGGCGCCTGGCCAAGATCGTCGGCACCGACGGCAACGACGACCTGCAGGGGACGAACGGCCGTGACGTGATCTGGGCCGGCCTCGGCGACGATCGGGTCCACAGCGCGCTCGGCAACGACGTCGTCTGCGGTGGCCCGGGGGCGGACCTGCTGCACGGCGGCCGCGGCAACGACACCGTCGACGGCGGCACCGGCGAAGACGATCGCGTGATCGGCGACCTTGGCGACGACCACCTCTTCGGCGGCCCCGGCGACGACGATGAGGTCGCGGGCAGCCTCGGCATCGACACCGTCAACGGCGGCCCCGGCAGTCGCGACTACGTCCATGGCGACTACGGCTACGACCGCATGGACGGCGGCCCCGGCGGCGAAGACATCGCCTCTTTCGCCACCGATGTCGCCAGCGCCAAAGGCTTCGGGGTCTGGGCATCGCTGACCGACCACAAAGCCCGCGGCGACGGCCATGACCGGCTCTTCCGTTTCGAGGCGCTCGAGGGCTCCTCGTTCCGCGACGTGCTGAAGGGCGATGGCCGCCACAACTTGATCGAAGGAGGGCCGGGCGACGACAAGATCTTCGGCGCCGCCGGCCGCAACACACTCGACGGGGGGCAGGGCAAGGACGGCTGTAAAGGTGGTCCCGTCCAGCTTTCCTGTGGCCCGGAGCGGGCGCCCACCGGTTCGGCTTACGTGGAGATCAACGGCACGCTCGGTGGCGGCGGAGGCCTGTCGATCGTCGGCGGCGATGGGCCCGATCGCTTCACCACGGTCGCTTTCGATCCGGGGACGCAGACGTTCGGCATCGCTGCCACCAAAGGCATCTCGGTTGGCCCCGGGTGCCGACACGCTGGCGGCGATCCCAAGCAGGCGGTCTGCGCGCCCGACGGACCGGCCCGCTGGCTGACGGCTGATCTCGGCCCCGGCAACGACTCGCTGCGGGTCGAAGGCTCGCTCACCGGAGCCGAGAACGTGCGGCTCGCCGGCGGCCCCGGCAACGACACGATCCGCGGTGGGCCCGAGGACAACCTGATCGAGTCGGGCCCCGGCGCCGACCGCATCTACGGCGAAGCCGGCGCCGACGGCTTGGTCGGCGGCCTGCCCGGCCCGACCTTCATCTACGGCGGCGAGGACGGCGATCTGATGGCGGCTGGGGGCGGCTGTGCCGGGGGCGCCATAGTCGGGGGCCCCGGCCGCGACGACGCCTCGTTCGCCGAGACGCAGGCGCATCCCGGCCTGCTGATCATCTCCTTCCCGCAGGACAAAGCGTGGATCGACGTGGTTCGCGGCTGCGACTCGGTGCGACTCGACGACTCCAACGAGGACATGGAGGGCTCCTTCGACTGGGACGTGCTGATCGGCGACAGCGGCCCCAACGCGATGCTCGGCCAGCCCGGCGAAGACGAGTTCTACGGCAACGGCGGCGACGACGTGATCGACGCCCGCGATGGCTTCCGCGACTTCGTCATCCAGTGCGGCCGCGGCACTTACGTGAGGCCCCAAGGCGGGCCGAAAGGCAAACGGCCGCCGCCGGTGCTGCGTGGCGCTTCCGCCGGCCTCGCCCTGGCGGACAGCTTCGACCCATCGCCGCTGCTCTGCGACGACGTCACTTTCGGGACTCCGGTCAAGGGCCTGAACAACTCCGGCTGAGGGTTGCGCGGGCCGCCTGCCCAACCCTCAGGGCGTGGGCTAGGCTCACAGGAGTGAAGCCCACCCCAGACCAGTACGAGGCTGCTGCGATCGCCGCGGCGATCCAACGGTTCGAGGCGGACACGGCTGCCCCGCCCAGCACCGATCAAGGCGACTCGGGCAAGCCCTGGCAGCGTGCAGCGCTGCTCGAGGGCGTCGGCACGCGGGTGACGATCGAGGACCTCGAAGGCGAAGGAGGAGCCAGATGGCAGTCGTGAAGATCATCGAGCTGGTCGGCAGCTCGAAGACGTCGACCGACGATGCGGCGAGGCAGGCGCTCGCCCAGGCGCAGGGGACGCTGCGAAACATCCGCGCCGTCGACATCGTCTCGACCGGGATCCGCGGCGAGAACCTCGATGAGTACAGGGCCCATGTGCGGGTCGCGTTCCTCGTTGAGGGCACCGAGGTCGACTGATGGCAGACGAGACGAACGGCGGTGAGACCAAGGAAGTCACGCGCGACGAGGCGCAGCGGCTGGTCGAGGAGGGCGCTCAGTTGGTAGACGTCCGCGCCGATCACGAGTGGGAGGCCGGCCGCATTCCCGGCGCCAAGCACGTCCCGCTTGCCGAGCTCAACGAGCGCACGGGTGAGATCGAGCAGGACCGGCCGGTCGTCCTCTATTGCCGCGGCGGCACTCGCTCGACGATGGCCGCCGAGGCGCTGGCCGCCGCCGGCTACGACGCCGCCAAGCTGACCGGCGGCATCGTCGGCTGGGAGGAGGCCGGCATGCCGCTCGAGCCCGAGGGCGGCTACGCGGCCGAGTCGGGCGAGGCCGCGGCGGTCCTCGAGGCGCGGGAGAAGCAGCAGAGCTAGTCGTCGCGAAATAGGCACATAGCCGGCGCAGGAGATTTAGGACCTGCGCACCATGCGTAACTTTCTGTCTGAAAACATGGCAGTATGCAGACCATGAGACAGAGCTGGACGGACGAGCGGCTAGGCGACTTCAGGGCTGAAACCGCGCGCCGCTTCGAGGAGGCGAAGGCTGAAACCGCGCGCCGCTTCGAGGAGGCGAAGGCCGAGACCGCGCGCCGCTTCGACGAAGTCGACCGGCGCCTGGACGGGGTGGAGGGCGGGCTGCGCGACCTCAACCACCGCGTCGACGACCTGCAGCGCACGCTGGTTCTCGGCGCGATCGCGATGACAGGCGCCATCCTGGCAGGCTTCGGGGGCCTTGCCGGCCTGCTCGCCGCCCTCCTCTGACCTAAATACCCAAATCCCTGTCAGGTTTTGCTATTTTCTCTAGCTCAATGGAGCTAGTGGTCGACCAGAGCAAGCAGCAGCGGGGCAAGGGGCGCCCCGGCACGCTCGAGAACCCGGAGACCTACGAGAACGTCCCTGGGCACGTCATCCCGATCCTCGAGCGTGAGTTCGACGACTTCGACAACGAAGCCGGCAAGTTCCTGTCCGGGCAGATGGCCGAAGACCAGTTCATCGGCTTCCGCCTCAAACAGGGCGTCTACGGCCAGCGCCAGCCCGACGTCCAGATGCTCCGCATCAAGCTTCCCTTCGGCGGCGTCTCGCCGGAGCAGATGGAGGCGTTCGCAAGCGTGGTTGAGCAGTACGCCCCGCTCGACAAAGGGCACATCACGACCCGCCAGAACATCCAGATCCACCATGTGCCCCTGCCCGACGCCGCCAAGGCCATCCGCGAGCTCTCCGACGCCGGCCTCTCCTCGCGCGAGGGCTGCGGCAACACGATCCGCAACGTCACCGGCGACCCCTGGGCGGGCGTCGCTCCCGACGAGATCTTCGACCCGACCCCGTATGCGGGCGCCTACATCCGCTACTTCGTGCGGCACCCGACCACGCAGCTGATGCCGCGCAAGATCAAGACCTCCTTCACCGGCTCCGACGAGGACCGGGCGATCAGCGGCATCCACGACATCGCCTTCCTGTCCCGCGAACGCGACGGCGTCAGGGGCTTCGAGATGCGGGTCGGCGGCGGCACCTCGATCATGGCCCGCGTCGCACCCACCCTGTACGAGTTCGTCGAGGCCGACAACGGCGACTACCTGAAGGCCGCG
>DASTYR010000278.1:0-4339 GCA_035764795.1 Solirubrobacterales bacterium
ACCGTCCAAATCGCGGACGGGAGAGGCCCATCGACCGGAGGAGTTGACCCCGAGCGCCGAGTGGCGGCTCGGTGGCGACCTCGGCAGGCGCTACGCGAGCGTCTCCGGCGACCGCAATCCGATCCACATGCACTCGCTGACCGCCAAGCCGCTCGGCTTCAAGGCGGCGATAGCGCACGGCATGTGGACGAAGGCACGCTGTCTGGCGGCGATCGAGAACCTTCTCCCCGACGCCTTCGAGGCCGAGGTGAGCTTTCGCAAGCCGATCTTCCTGCCCGCCCGCGTCGACCTCCTCACCGCCCAACACGGCGAAGAGGTCGACTTTGCCGTGCGGGACTCCAAGCGACAGACCCCCCACCTCGACGGTCGCGCACGGCCGCTCGAGCAGAAACCCAAGACCGGGAGGAAATCCAAGTGAACGGCAACGACAAGGGCGGCGGGATCGCCGAGCGAAGCATGGGCTTCGGGCTGCGGGCACTAAACCGCCTCGCCGGCTCGGACCTGCTCGATCGCATCCGCGTCCGCAAGCAGGTCGAGCGGGCGCTCTTCCAGGGCACCAAGCAGGGATTCCGCTCCGCAACGGCGGCGGGACGCACCTTCAAGGCCGCCCAGAAGCTGGGCAAACCGGCACGGCAGAAGACCGGCAAGCCAAAGGCGCTCTTCGACATCACCCCCGACGACGAGCAGCAGATGTTCCAGGAGGCGGTACGCGAATACGCGGCCGAGAAGGTCCGCCCGGCCGCCCAGAAGGCCGACGCCGACGCCTCCACCCCGCCCGAGCTACTGGCCGCGACCAACGAGCTCGGCATCAACACGCTCGGCATCCCCGAGGAGCTCGGAGGCGTGGTCGGCGAGCAGGCGGCGGTCGGCAGCGTTCTGATCGCCGAGGCGCTCGCCCACGGCGACATGGGGATCGCCTACGCGGCGCTCGCCCCCGGCGCGGTCGCCACGGCGATCGGCCACTGGGGCACCGCCGAGCAGGAGGCGACCTACCTGCCGGCCTTCGCCGGCGAGGACGTCCCCGCGGCGGCATTGGCGATCCTCGAGCCGAAGCCGCTCTTCGATCCATTGAAACTCGACACCGTGGCGCGCCGCAAAGGCGGCGAGTGGGTGCTCGACGGCACCAAGGCGCTGGTCGCCCGCGCCACCGACTGCGAGCTCTTCGTCGTCGCCGCCGAGGCCGAGGACCTCGGTCCGGCGCTGTTCGTGATCGAGTCGAAGACCAAAGGGCTCTCGGTCGAAGCCGAGCCGGCGATGGGCCTGCGGCCCGCCGCCACCGGCAAGCTGATCCTCGAGAAGGTGCGCGTCCCCGAGGGCGCCCTGATGGCCGAGGGCGACCGTAAGGCCTACGTCGAGTGCATCCACCGCTCCCGCATCGCCTGGTGTGCGCTGGCGGTCGGCACGTCCCAGGCGGTCCTCGATTACGTCATCCCCTACGTCAACGATCGGACCGCGTTCGGTGAGCCGATCTCCAACCGCCAGGGCGTCGCCTTCACGGTGTCGGACATCGGCATCGAGACCGAGGGAATGCGGCTGGCGACCTACCGGGCGGCGAGCCTCGCCGACCAGGGCAAGAAATTCGGCCACGAAGCTGCCTTGGCGCGACGGCTCTGCGCCGCCAAGGGGATGGCGATCGGGTCCGACGGCGTGCAGCTGCTCGGCGGCCACGGCTTCGTCAAGGAGCACCCGGTCGAGCGCTGGTACCGCGACCTCCGTGCAGCGGGCGTGATGGAGGGCGCCCTGCTCGTCTGAGGCCGCTGGCCCCAGGAGCTAAAGGAAAAACATGATCAACCTCGAGATACCAAAGAAGTTCAAACCGCTGGTCAGCCAGGCCAACCAGGTCGCGACGGAGGTCTTCCGGCCGATCTCGCGCAAGTACGACGAAGCCGAGCACGAGTACCCCAAAGAGCTCGACATGCTGGCGTCGCTGATCGACGGCATGAACGAGGGTTCCGACATCGGCGGTGCCGGGGCCGCCGGCGTGCGCCGCGAGTCGAGCAAGAACGGCGACGGCGGCAACCGCAACGGCTCCAACCTCTCCACCGTGCTCGGCATCATCGAGCTCTGCTGGGGCGATGTCGGCCTCTTGCTCTCGATGCCGCGCCAAGGGCTCGGCAACTCGGCGATCGCCTCAGTGGCGACCGAGGAGCAGCTGGAGCGCTACGGCGGCAAGTGGGCGGCGATGGCGATCACCGAGCCGGAGGCCGGCTCGGACTCGGCCTCGATCCGCACCACCGCCGAGCTCGACGGCGACGAGTACGTGCTGAACGGCGAGAAGATCTTCGTCACCTCGGGCGACCGGGCCGACCTGATCGTCGTCTGGGCCTCGCTCGACCGCGACAAAGGGCGGGCGGCGATCAAGTCGTTCATCGTCGAGCGCGACAACCCCGGCCTGAAGCTGGATCGGCTCGAGCACAAGCTCGGGATCCGGGCCTCCGACACCGCCAACTTCACCCTGCAGGACTGCCGGGTGCCGAAAGAGGCACTGCTCGGCAGCCCCGAGGTCAACGTGAAGGAGGGCTTCGCCGGGGCGATGCAGACGTTCGACAACACGCGGCCGCTGGTCGCCGCGATGGCAGTCGGCGTGACCCGCGCGGCACTGGAGGAGACCCGCCAGTGCCTGAAGAAGGCGGGCGTCGAAGTCGATGACGCGGCGCCGGCCTTCGGTCAGCATGCTGCCGCGACGCGCCTGCTGGAGATGGAAGCCGACTACGAGGCGGCACGCCTGCTGACCATGCAGGCCGCCTGGATGGCCGACAACTCGAAGCCGAACTCGCTGCAGGCCTCGATGGCCAAGGCGAAGGCGGGGCGCACCTGCGTCGACGTCACGCTCGGCTGCGTCGAGCTCTGCGGCAGCGTCGGCTACGACGAGAACGGCCTGCTCGAGAAGTGGGCGCGCGACGCGAAGATCCTCGACATCTTCGAGGGGACGCAGCAGATCCAGTTGCTTATCGTCGCGCGGCAGTTGCTGGGGAAGAGCTCGAGCGAACTGAGGTAGTAGGTCAGGTGCCCCTCCCCCGAAGGCCGTTGCGCAGCTGATCGGAGGCGAGGGTTCAGGCGTGGTCCCTTGAGCCTTCGGGGGAGGGGCATCTGACCTACCGGCCGTAGCGCCTGAGCCACTCGGCTAGGAAAGGGAGCACGATTCGGTAGGCGCCGCCCTCCCCGATAACGATTTCGCGCTGGCCCAGAGCCCGGAGCGCCGTCTGGACGCTTGCCGCGCTGGGCAGGTCGTGGCGGTCGCGGTAGGACGTGCTCTGGGGGTGTCCCGGTTCACGAGCCAGCGCTTGGAGGACGAGCCGCTGGACCCCAGATGCCTCATCCCATAGCAGCGTGAAGTAGGAGTGCTCAGAGCGCAGGACGGCGTTCAGTGCGTCCGACAGCCGTTCCTCCGAAGCGGTTCCGCCCTCGGGAGTCTCCTCCCAGAGGAAGTAGGCAAGCTGTTGCGTCGCATAGGGATGTCCGCCGGTCAGCGTCAGGAGATGGGCGAGCGCGGCGGCGTCGAATTCCTTTCGGGTTGCTTCGAAACGCGCGGTCAGAAAGCCTGAAAACTCCTCGGTGGGGATCAGGCCGAGCTCCATCGCCTTGGCGCTGCGCCAAAAAGGCTCGTTGCGGTCGCTGAAGATCCGCTCCATCACGTGTCGCTTGCTGCCGAGATAGACGTGAGCGACCTCCCGCTGTTGCTGGAACACGGCTCGCATAAGGCGAGGGAGATGGGGGTCGATGCCGATCACCTCCTGGAACTCGTCGAAGACCAGGGCCACCCGACGGCCGCGATCCGCTGCGAGCTCTGCCGGGAGCATGAGCAGTTGCTCGATCGTCGCGTCGATGTCAGCCGGCTCACGCGCCGCCGCAAAGGAGAAACCAACCATTCCCGTCAGCGGATCAAGGCTCATGGCCGGTTGCACGCGCAAGCGGCGGAACGGCGCACTCGCCTTCTCCCAGACGCGATCCAACGGTGAGGCGACGTATTCGTAGACGGCGCTCGCCAGGGCGGCGGCGAGCCGCTCCTTCGTGGGCGTCGTCATCAGGTCTACGTGGGCGACCAACACTCCCTCCTCGGCGAGGGCTCGCATCGTCGCCCAGATCAACGACGACTTGCCATAGCGGCGTGGGGCGAAGATGACCACGTCCTGGCCGTTACGTATGTCCTTCGCCAGCGCATCCTTCTCCTGCTCTCGGTCCGTGAACGCCTCGTCCAGGGCAAGGGTCCCGAAGAGGAAAGGATTTCGATCTTCTCTCTTTATGTTCATAAGCATAATGTAACTTGCAATGAATATTTATATGTCTGATCGAATGATCTCCTGTAGAATGAAGAGCGTACGCAGTGCGTCGGCGGTTG
>DASTYR010000279.1:0-8719 GCA_035764795.1 Solirubrobacterales bacterium
CCGCAGCAGGCCGATCAGCGAGGTCGGGCTGACGAGCAGGACGTTTCGCTCCAGGGCGTAGTCGAAGAGGCCGGGGTCGGCGCCGAACGCGGCGTGCAGGGCGGGCTCGTTGGGGATGAAGCAGATCACCAGATCCGGCATCTCGCCCGGCTTGAACTGTCCCTGGTAGTCCTTTGAGCTGAGCGCGCGCACGTGCTCGCGTGCCTGCCGCGCGTGACGCTCGAGGTGAACGCGCCGCTCGGAGTCCACTTCCGACTCCTGGGCATCGAGGAAGGCGTCGAGCGGGACCTTGGAGTCGGCGACGAAGCTGCGCTCTTCGGGCAGGCGGAAGAGCGCGTCGGGGCGCAGCCGCCCGTCCTCGGTGCGCAGCGTCTGCTGCAGCTCGAAATCGACGTGCTCGGTCATCCCGGCGATCTCGATGCAGCGGCGCAGCTGCAGCTCGCCCCACTGGCCGCGCGTCTGCG
This sequence comes from Solirubrobacterales bacterium, assembly GCA_035764795.1. Taxonomy (GTDB): domain Bacteria; phylum Actinomycetota; class Thermoleophilia; order Solirubrobacterales; family 70-9; genus VRUE01. The sequence goes on from DASTYR010000279.1 coordinate 465, forward strand.
GCTGGCGCAGCGCCTTCTTCAGCCCGGCGGTCTCGGAGTTGAGGTTGCCGACGGTCTGGCCCATCTGTTCGAGCAGGGTGCGGGTCTGCAGGTCGGTCTCGCCGCGGCGCCGCACCTCGGCCTCGATCTTCTCCTGCCCTTTGGCGATCCGCTCCGCCAGCGCCTTGATCTCCGCCTGGCGCTTGTCGAGCGCCGCCTCGGCGGTCTTGGTGTCCAGCTTGCGAGCCTCCTGGTTGACGCGCAGCAGGTCCTCGACCATCCGTGATGCGACCTGCGAGGTGGCCTCCTGGATCGCCGGGCCCAAGTCGGGCGGCGCATTCGGCTCGATCCGGGGTCGCAGGAGAACCGAGTAGACGAGACCCGCGGCGAGTACGACGACGGCTATGGCGAGAACGATGGTCACACGGCGATGGTGACGAGCCGCTCAGACGCCAAGCGACGGCTCCGTGGCGCCAGTTTGCGGCCTTACGGCAGCAGAACGTCGTTCTCGGAGGAGCTTCGGTACGGGCCGACGACCAGCTTCGCCGGTTTGGCGCTGGGCACGTCGGCGGCGCTGACCATGTAGACGCCGGTCGGTAGCTGTGCCTGGAGATTTACGGCGCCGTTGGCGACCAGCGAGCCGGAGGTCGCCTCGGCGCGCGGTCCGCGCACCTCGAGCTGCGAGTCGACGTCGGTCAGGTTGGCGGCGACGAGCACGACGTCGAGCGGAACCTTGCTGCGCACGCGCGGTTGCTCGACATCGACGTTCTGTGGGATCTGCTGGCTCGGTTCGGGCCCGATCGCGATTCGCGGCGGCTGCACCGTTATCGCGCTCTCGCTTATAGAGACGCTGACCCGCGTCGGCGGTTGCGGCCGTGGCTCGTTGGCGTGTTCCTCGGTACCGCAGCCGCTCGCGGCGAGCGCCGCGAGCGCCAGTGCGGCCAGCGCACAGGCCAGCACGCTTCTGCCTCTGGAGCGACCCATCGGGGCTGAATCTAGCCGAACGGCAGGTCGGCTACGACGGCCGTGACGCCGTCCTCGCCCACTGCCAGCTCGGCGCCCGCCTCCGCCTCGCGGCGGACGATCGCCAGCGCGATCGGGCCGTGGAGGGGGGAGACGCAGGCGCTGCCCACTCGTCCGACCGCCTTCTCACCCAGCTGCAGCGGCGCTCCGGTGGGCGCCGGGGCGCTCAGCCGCAGGCCGCGCAGTCGCCGGTTCGGGCGGCCCTTGTAGTGGAGGCGTGCGACCGGCTCTTGACCGATGTAGCAGCCCTTCTCGAAGTCGATGGCTCGCTCGACTATGCCCGCCTCGGCTGGCATCGTCTCCTCGCTCATATCGGCGCCGAAGCGGGGGACGCCGGCCTCGATCCGCAGGATCTCGACGGCGTCGGGGTCGACCTCGACCGCCCCGGCGTCGATCAGGGCTTCGCGCAGCCGCCCCGCCTCGGCTGCCGTCGCAATCAGGTCGAGACCCTCCGCGGTGCCGACCGCGAGGCACTCGACGCCGCCGATCCGCGTCGGCTCGGCGAGGTGCTCGGGGAGCTCGGCGGTGCCGGCGGTTACTGCGCTGCGGGGACCGACCAGGGCCAGCACGGCCCGCTCGTCGCTGACGTCCTCGACCTCGGCGTCGCGCCCGATCTTGTAGGTCTGCAGGTGACGGCGCGTCCGCTCCAGGGTCTCGGGCTCGGTGTCGATCCAGACTTCGTCGTCTGCCAGCCGGATCGCCCTCATGTCGGCTTGCATATGGCCCTTGCGGTCGAGCAGGGCGGCGTAGCAACCCTCGCCCGGTTCGAGCGCCTCGACGTCGTTGGTGATCTGGCTCTGCAGGTACGCGGCCGCCTCGGGGCCGCGTACGAGCAGCTTGCCGCGCGGCGAGCGGTCGATCAGCCCGCATTCCTCGCGCAGCTGCCTGTACTGAGCATCTAGCTCGATCGTCGTCGCCTCGCTCACGAAGCCGATTCTACGAGCCGCGAGCATGGGCGATTTAGACGCGTCGAAAATCCGCTTTTAGATGTGTCAAAATCGGCCCGATGGATGACCACAAGCTGAGCCGTCGCAAGCTCCTGGGCGCCGCCGCCACGATTCCCGCGGCGGCCGGACTGCACAGCCTGATCTCGGGAGGGGGCGTCCCCGGGGCCCCATCGCGGGCCGCGGCGCAGGCAGCCCCTGGCGGCGACCCCCACGGCGGGCACGAGGGCTTCATCCACGCAGCTTTTGCCGGGCGTCCTGTCGACCACCGTCGCAACGGCTTCAATCCGACCGACCTCCTGCGGGACTTCGACTACGGCAAGACGCGCCGCCTGGCCAGTGGCCGTGTCCTGCGCGAGTGGGAGATCGTCGCTCACGACAAGGAGATCGAAGTCGCGCCCGGGGTCCGCTACGAAGCGTGGACCTATAACGGCCGCGTGCCAGGGCCGACGCTGCGGGCGCGCGAGGGCGAGCGGCTGCGGATCCGTTTCGTCAACGGCTCCGTCCATCCGCACACGATGCACTTCCACGGCATCCACCCGGCCCTGATGGACGGCGTGCCGGGGATCGGCGAGCGGCTCGGCGCCGGCCAGCTCGAACCGGGCGAAGCGTTCACCTACGAGTTCGAGGCGGAGCCGTTCGGCCTGCACCTCTACCACTGCCACGTGGCGCCGCTCGCCTCGCACATCTCGCGCGGGCTCTACGGCGCCTTCATCGTCGACCCGAGGCGGGGGCGCCCCGAAGCCGACGAGATGGTGATGGTGATGAACGGCTTCGACACCAACTTCGACCGCTCCAACGAGGTTTACGCGGTCAACACGGTCGGCTTCCACTACGTCAACGAGCCGGTTCGGGTCCAGCGCGACGAGCTGGTCCGGATCTACCTCGTCAACGTGCTCGAGTTCGACCCGATCAACTCCTTCCACGTCCACGCCAACTTCTTCCAGCATTACCCGACTGGGACCTCACTGGAGCCAAGCGAGCTGACCGACACGGTGATCCAGGGCCAGGGACAGCGCGGAATCCTCGAGCTGAAGTTCCCTTTCGACGGCGACTACATGTTCCACGCTCACGTCAGCGAGTTCGCCGAGCTCGGCTGGACCGGCTTCTTCCGTGTCGGCGACCCCGCCTCGATGACGCCCGCGGCTGCCGCCGCGGCGTACTGCAAGCTGCCGTGGGGCGGTAACGGGGGGGCGGTCTGATGGAGGCGGCGGCGCGCGCCGGCAGGGCGCCGGGCGGTATGCCCGCCTGGGCGCTCGGGCTGGCGCCGCTGGCCCTGATCGCGGCCGCGATCGGCGCCTTCGCCCTGCTCGGCGGGCCCGGGCTCGGCGAGCGCAGCGGGCCGCCGGTCGAGGAAATCGCGGTCGAACAGACCGTGCTCGAGCCAGGGAGGATCGAGCTCACCGTCCGCAACGACGGGCCGGATCCGGTCGAAGTCGCCCAAGTCGCGGTCAACGACGCCTACGCCCCCTTCACGTCCAGCGACGGCGCCGAGATCGGCCGTCTGGGATCGACGACGTTGGAGATCACCTATCCCTGGGTCGAGGGCGAGGCCTACGAGATATTCCTGCTCCTGTCCTCCGGCGGCACGGTTGAAGCTGAGATCCCGGTCGCCGCCGAGACGCCGCAGCCGGACCTCGGCTTCTTCGGCCTGATGGCCCTGCTGGGGATCTACGTCGGTGTCATCCCGGTCAGCCTCGGCATGCTCTGGCTGCCCTTCGTGCGGCGGATCGACCGGCGCTGGATGGCCGTGCTGATCGCCTTCACCGTCGGCCTGCTCGTCTTCCTCGGCATCGACGCGACGCTGGAGGGGTTGGAGATCGCGGCCGAGGCGCCCGGTGTCTTCGGCGGCGCGGCGCTCGTCTTCACCGGCGCGCTCATCGCCTATCTGCTGCTGGCCGGCGTCGACGCCTACCTCGCAGATCGCCGCGGCGGTGCGAAAGGCGGGGCCCTCGGTGGGGCCTACCTCGCCTTGTTGGTCGCGATCGGCATCGGCCTCCACAACCTCGGCGAGGGGCTGGCGATCGGCTCCGCATACGCCAGCGGCGCGCTCGCCCTCGGCGCCTTCCTCGTCGTCGGCTTCGCGATCCACAACACGACCGAGGGGCTGGCGATCGTGGCGCCGCTGCGCGAGGAAGGTGCGAGCGGGCCCGGGTTGGGGCGCCTCGCCGTGCTCGGGCTGATCGCCGGCGCCCCGGCGATCCTCGGCGCCTGGCTCGGCGCCGCCGCCTTCGACCCGAGCCTCGCTGCGCTCCTCTTCGGCGTAGGCGTCGGTGCGATCGTCCGCGTCGTCGTGCAGCTGGCGCCTGCGATGCGTGACGGCGAGGGCCGTGCTCTGTACCCGCTGACGGTGGCAGGGCTGCTGGCCGGGGTCGCCGTCATGTACGCGACCGGGCTGCTGGTGTCGGTGTGATGGCGACCGGGGGGGAGCGCGGCCGGCGCGCCGCCAACACCGAGGCGATCGAGGACTACGCCAAGGCGATCTACGCGCTGGCGGCGCAGCGCGAGGGGCCGGTGCTGAACGGCGAGGTGGCGCAGCGGCTGGGGGTGACCCCGGCGACCGCGACCTCGATGCTGAAGCGCCTCGACGAGATCGGTCTGGTCGAGCACACGCCCTACAAGGGTGTGACGCTGACGGCGGCGGGAGAGAAGGTGGCGCTCGAGGTGATCCGCCACCACCGCCTGATCGAGGCCTACCTCTCCGAGGCGCTGGGGATGCCCGACGATCGCGTCCACGCCGAGGCTGAGGTGCTCGAGCACTACATCTCCGAGGACCTCGAGCTGTTGATGGCGGCGAAGCTGGGGGAACCGAGTCATGACCCGCACGGGACGCCTATTCCGGGGCCGGATCTGCGGCCGCCTGCCGTCGAGTAGGGGCCGGGCGCCCCTGCGGCGGAGGCCGTCGCGCAGCTGAGTCGTCTCCTTGGGCTCAGGGGTGGTCCCTTGAGCCTCCGCCACAGGGGCGCCCGGCCCCTTCCGGGTACGCTGCGGCAGATGGGCCTCGCGGACGACTTCCAGCAAATCCTCGACTCGCTGCCGTCGGATTGGACGGACCTCGAGGTCGACCTGCGGATCGCCGATGAAAGCCAATATGTGGACACGGCCGTGACGCTGAGCCAGGTCAATGCGCAGCCCTACAACGAAGCGGACTGGGATTGGCGGCTGCTGGTCGCCAAGAGCTTTGGCCATGCGGCCGCGGCGGAGACGGTTCTCGGTGTGCTGGCGAAGCTCGACCGTGAAGGGGTTAGCGGCGAGATGCAGGTACGTGAGGTACGCGAGGGGCGTTCGGAGATCGTCCAGATGTGGGGCCGGCCGGAGAGCGTGCGCGAAGAGTTCCGCCAGCGGCGCGCGCTCTGATGGCAAGGGTTCTCGCGGTCGCCCCTGATCTGATGCTGGGGAGCAAGGTCGAGGCGATGCTGACCGCCGCCGGGCACGACGTGACGCTGACGCCGTCGCTGGGGGAAGGCGGCTGGGACGGCATCGATTTGATCGTTGCGGATCTCGAGAACGAGAACTTCGAAGCGCTGGTCGGCCTCGGCATGCCTGTGCTCGGCTACTACTCGCATGTCGATGTCGAGACGCGGCAGGCGGCCGAGGCGGCTGGGGTGGATCTCGTCGTGCCGCGGTCGCGGTTGGCGCGGGAATTGCCGCAGCTTGCCGAGCGGCTGCTGGGAGAGTAGGTCCGGTGCCCCTCCCCCGGAGGCCGTCGCGCAGCTGATCCGCTGGGCGGGTTCGGGAGTGGTCCTTTGAGCCTCCGTGGGAGGGGCACCGGACCTACCTCGTCAGCGCAGGTAGAAGGCGTCCTCGATGGCGAGTGGCCGCTTGAGCAGACCATGTTCGACGTCCCAAGCCATCCATTCGCGGAGGACGCGTGGGTCGAAGGGAGTGGGGCGTAGGGCGGGGCGGAGGACTTGGAGCTGGGCTGCCTGTTCGTCGCGGTCGAGGCCGGGGACGGAGGCGAGCAGGTCCTCCAGGGCCGCGTCGGGATCGCGAGCTGCCAGCGAGTAGCCGCGGCGGGTTGTGGCGACGATCGCGTCGACGAGCTGGGGGTCACGCGCGAGGGTGTCGCGCGAGGTGGTCAAGACGAGCTCGGGGTAGCTGGGGGCGCCGTAGCGGTCGAGTTTGAAGATGCGGATTGGCACACCCTGCTCTCGCAGCGCGATGGCCTCCGCGTTCCAGAAGCCGGTGGCGGCGTCGACCCTGCCGGCCGCAAGGGCCGAGACGGCGCTGAAGCCGATCGTGACGCGACGGACGCGGTCCGGATCGCCGCCGTCGGCGCTCACCGTCGAGTCGACGACCGCTTCGTCGGAGGGCAGGCCGGTGACGCCTACCGTGCGTCCCTCCAGGTCGCCAGGGCCGCGGACCGCACCCTCGTCGCTACGGGCGATCACCGAGGCGAGCGGACGCTGGACGATCGGCATCACGCCAACCAGGTCGAGGCCGCGTTCGCGGGCGATGCCGAGGTCGTGGATGTCGAGGATCGCGAAATCGGCGCGGCCGGCCTCCAGCAGCTTTGGGGCATCCGTCGATTCGCCCGGTTCCCGCACGCTGAGGTCGATCCCTGCCTCCCGGTACCAGCCGCGTCGCTGCGCCGCATAGATGCCCGAGTGGACGGCGTTGGGGACGAAGTCGAGCACGAGCGACACGCCTTGCGGCGCGCCCGGTTCAGCGCCGTCCCCGCCGCAACCGGCGACGCCGGCGAGCAACAGAGCGGCCGCCAGCAGCGCGGTAGCTCGTCTCATTCGACGGGGAAAACTATTCGCTCCTGCGTTCCGGATACACTCCCGGCGCGGAAATCCAGTCGGGACCACGGGACAGAGGAGGCGTTAACCAGTGCAGGAACGAGGGGTTGCGGCATATCTCGCTGAGTTGATCGGCACTTTCTTGCTGGTGTTCTTCGTCGTCAGCGTCGTGGTGCTGTTCGTCGCCACGGGCAATCAGGCGCAGTTCGGCTCCGACTTCGCCGTCGTCGGCCTGGTCCACGCGTTCCTGCTCTTCGGGCTGATCGTCATGTTCGGCGTCGTCAGCGGCGGCCACTTCAACCCGGCCGTGACGCTCGCCGCCCTGGCGATCAGGCGGATTCGTCCGATCGACGGGGCGATCTACATGCTCGCCCAGCTCTCCGGCGGTGTCCTCGGCGCCCTGCTGGCCAAGGGCCTGCTCGTCGACGAGGGACGCGCCATCGACTACGGCGCGGTTCAGGTGAGCGGCCTGCTCGGTGGCAACTTCCAGGGCTTCATCATCGAGGGGATCGGCACCTTCTGCCTCGTCCTCGTCATCCTCGCCGCGGTCTTCTCCCGCAAGAGCTTCAAGGAGTGGGCGCCGCTGGCGATCGGCACCACGCTTGGCTTCCTCGTCATGGTCGGCGGACCGCTCAGCGGCGGCGCCTTCAATCCGGCCCGCTGGTTCGGCCCGGCGCTGGTCGGCGGCGAGTGGGGCTCGGTCTGGCCATACCTCGCCGGCCCGATCGTCGGCTCGCTGCTCGCCGCCGCCGTCTTCCGCTTCGTGCTCGAGCCGGGCGGCCTGCCGCCGACCGAGTCGCCGGAGCCGGTCCGCGGCCAGCCAGACGAGGCTCGCAAGACCGCCGCAACGGCGGCTGAGCCTCGCCGCGCGGGCTGATCCAGTAGGGACAGCGCCTCTTTGAGTCGAGACCGGCCGCCACTGGCGGCCGGTTTTGCGTTGGGCGAGTGAGGGGCCCGCTTGCAGTAGCTTGGCCCCGTGCGTCGCGTCACCTTCTCGCGCAACTACACCCTGTCGCTCTCGCGCACCTGCCAGTGCTACTGCAAGTACTGCGCTTTCGCGACCCACAAAGCTCACCTGCACCCTCCGGACGAGGTCGAACGCCAGCTAGATGAAGCCTTGCGCCGCAACGCCAAGGAGCTCCTAGTCCTCACCGGCGAGCGACCTGAGGTCAACCCCGTCGTCGCGTCCCGGCTTGCCGAGTGGGGCCACGCCGACTTCACCTCTTACGTCGTCTGGGCCTGCGAACGGGCGTTGGACCGCGGCCTGCTGCCCCACACGAATCTTGGCGTGCTCAGTGAGCGGGACCTGATGCGGCTCCGAGAAGTCACCGCATCTCAAGGCCTGATGCTCGAGTCGATTTCCGAGCGCCTGATGGAGACGGTCCACGCCGGCTCCCCGACCAAGCATCCGGCCCGCCGCCTCGCGACCATCGAGGCGGCGGGCGAGTTGAAGATCCCATTCACCAGCGGGATCCTGGTCGGCATCGGAGAGACCGAGCAGGAGCAGCTGGAATCTCTCGAAGCGCTCGCCCATCTGCACGACCGTTACGGCCACCTCCAAGAGGTG
>DASTYR010000280.1:0-6232 GCA_035764795.1 Solirubrobacterales bacterium
GAGAGGGTGTCGACGGTGCGAGCGAGGAGATGGGGAATGGCAAGAGCCAAGGCGACCTCCTCCACCGCCCTGGCTCTCGAAGCTGGCGGAGTGCCGCGCAGCTCTAGAGGTAATGCGATCTCGGCGGCTACGGTGGTGGAGACGACTTGGGTCTCTGGGTCCTGGGCGACGTAGCCGACGGCGACTGCCAGCTCGCCGGGGCCGGTGGCGATCGCGTCGAGGCCGGCGACCTCGACGCGGCCGTCGATCTCGCCGCCGTGGAAGTGCGGCACGAGGCCGCAGGCGGCGCGCAGCAGGGTCGACTTGCCGCTGGCGGAGCGGCCGGCCAGCAGGGCGAACTCGCCCGGGGAGAGCTGCATGGAGACGTCATCGAGAACGCGCCCCCCTTTTTGCGCCTCGAGGGAGGAAAAGGGAGGGCGCGTGGCCGGATAGCGGTAGGTCAATCCCTCGATCGACAGGACGGGCGCCGTGCGGGTCGCGAGCTCAGCCACGACGTCTCCAAGGTGCCAGGCCGGCAAGCACGGCCGCGGCCGCGACGACGGCCGTGGCGGGCGAGACGCCGAGCTCGACCGTCGGATAGGCGCTGAACTCGTCGCCGCCAAGCAGCTTGGCGGCGAGCCCTATGGCAAGCAACGCGAGGCCGGTGGCGTAGAAGCGCTGGTCGAACCGAGAGCGGTTGAGGGATTTTCCCGGCCAAAAGGGAGAAAAACGTTCACCGAAGGAAGGGCTCGACCGCTCTAATGCGAATCCGCGCAGCTCGAGGGTCGCCGCGACGTCGACGGCCCGATCGAGGGAGCCGGCGAGGAGGCGCCGGGCGAGGACGGCTCGGCTCAGCGGCGCCGCCGCGGGGCCGCGCAGCCGGCCGGCGTCGCGCAGTCGCCCGACGTCGGCGGCCGCGACCGGGACCAGACGTGAGATCAGCGTCGCCGTCAACGCCGAGCGACCCGCCAGCGGCCGCAACGCTCGCAGGACGCGGTCGGGGTCGACGCAGGCCGAGTAGACGGCGAAGGCAAGCATGGCCACCACTGCGCGGAGGGCGATCGTGCCGCCGGCGGCAATTGCCTCGACGGTGATGTCGACCCGGCCCAGGAGCGGCCACTCGCCGAGCCGCGCCAGCACCGTCTCGCCGCGATCGACGACGAGGGCGTTGACCGCCACGATCAGCAACCCGAGCGTCGCACCCATCCGCAGCGCCGCCCGCAAGGCCCGGCCGGCCCCGGCGAGCGCGCCGGCGAGGGCAGTGCCCAGTCCGACCGCCACCAGCACGACGGGACTGACGAAGAGAAAGGAGATGACGACGAATCCGCCCAGGTAGACGACCGCGGCGCAGGGCGAGGCGGCTTGAAGCGAACCAGAGCGGGGCACGTAGGCGAAGGGCGACCTCATCGTGGCACCGGCAATGCCGTCTCCTCGGCACCTTCGACGGCCAGCGCGTAGCGACCGCCGAGCGCGGCGCTGGTCAGCGAGCGGGAGGCCGCCAACAGGCCGCGCCGGCCGGTCCCGGTCACGATCCAGACCGGTGGTCCCCCGCCGCGGCGCGTGGCGGCGACCAGGCCCGCGTCAGTGCCGAAAGCACGCGCCCTCTCCCCCGCTTCGTCGAGGCCCCAAAGCACGTACCGGCCCTGCTCGGCCTCCAGGTCCGCAAATACACCGCTGGCCTGGGGCCCATTCTCGATCTGGGCAGCGGCCGGGTCTTCCCGCAGGCGCGACCAGGGTCCGGCCAGCACCCGGATCGCCTCCTCGCCCGGGCGCTCGACGAGCGAGGCGCCGGCTGATAGGAGCCTGGCCCGCACGACGAGACAAAAGGCCGTGTCGGCGAAGCACTCGAGGGCCGTTGCCGGACCCTCGCCTTCGTAGCCGTCGCGAAACGGCTGCGGCCAGGAGCCGACCACAGCCGGCACCCGCAGCGCCGTCGACCAGTCCCTGTAGTCCCACCAGATGGCCTCACCGCCGCGCAGCTCGTAATCGGCGCCGCCGACCGTCGCCTCGACGCCGTTGACGTAGTAGAGCCAGTCCCAGACGCGGCCGTCGCGGCGGTCGGCGTCCACCCCCTCGATCGACTCGACGAAGTCGCCGCTGTAGCGGGTGGATATCTCCGCCTCGCGATCGAGCAGCCGCATCACCGTGTCCGACTCGCTGACCTCCTCGGTCGTGCGCGGCAGGACCGGCTCGGCGCCGTAGTCTCGGGTTACGGTCAGCGAGACCTCGCCGACGTCCTCACCGGGTCCGAGCCCGCAGCCGGCGGCCGCAAGCGCCACGCAGAGCAGCGCCGTCGCGACCGCCGTGCCGCGGCTCGGGGTCACTCGGTCAGCCCCGCGGGCACTTCCCGCCGATGCAGACGGCCTCGCGGTTGGAGGGGATGTCCTCACCGTTGCGGGCGATCAGCCGCCGCGGTTTCTGCAGCGCGACCATCGTCCGCCCGCTCTTGTCGGTCGGGGTGCTGGCGCCGGTCACGGCGACGCCGGCGGCCGGCTTGCGCCTGCCCTTCTCGTCGTAGGAGAAGACGCGGACCTCGAACGGCGTCCCGGCCTTGGCCGAGACAGGCGCCTGCAACCAGAGCTCGTCCGGGTAGGGGAACGGCGCCAGGGTCCAGAGGACGTCGTCACCCGCCTTCACCTTGACCACTTCGCCGCCCAGTTCGGGATTGACGTGGTTGACCTTGAGGAACCAAGAGAGCTCCTTGGTCGCCTCCGCGCCACCGACGCCGCACAGGCCGAGGCCAAAGTCGAAGGCGTCGGTGATCAGCAGCGGCCGCAGAGCCGGGGTGAACTTGGATGCCTGAATCAGCATCCCGAGCGCGGTCGGGCCTTTCACCATCACGTTCTCGCCGCTGCCGCCGCTGCCGGGGCCGAAGCAGTCCGCCCGCGGGCTCGCCTTGATCGACGTCGTCGTCGCGCCGAAGCTCTTTTCGGCCAGCACCTTGCCGCCGTCGTCGACCACGCGCAAATTGGCGACGGGCCCCTTCGCGACCGCAGCCGCCGCAACCGATAGAACCAGAATGAGAGCCAGCGCGCACGCGACGGCCAGCCGGAATGGAACGAGTCTTGGCATTTAAGCCACCCTTTCCTCGAGGGTTGTCATGGCTGGCCGGAGGACAGGTCTCCTGGCTTCCGGGATAGTCCGCCGCACCTTCCCGGGGACTCCGTGTCGCCCCCAGTGGCCGCGCTTTCGCGCCTGCGGCTTCCTTGGCCCGGTCACAGTGGCGGGACCGCGCCGGTTTCTCACCGGACTTCCCTTGACCACCGGCCTATGTGGGGGCGAGTCTATCCTCAGAAGGACGAAAGGCCGGGTGACCCGTCGACCACCCGCAGCACAGGTCTCCTGGAGAGCCTAGTTGCCGAGTCAGGGAAACGTCAGGCAATTCACCGTCGGCCTGTAGTTCGACCGCTCCACACGCGCCTCGAATGCAGGACCGGTCAGAGCCAGCCGTGGCGCCCCGGACGCGTCTGCAAACGCACGTCGATCTATTTCAATGCGCCCACGCTGCTCGGAGGCTTCAGCCGTGAAGAACGTGTATCCAGGTTCATCAATCGGCCGCTCGGTAAAGGTGGCCAGCTCTGCTCTGTGCCGGGGGCTGGCGGCTTCCAGCAACACGACCTCACCTTCCTCCTCATCGCCAGGAGCACATGCAGGCTCACGCGTCGTGGGCTTCTGTGCGCAGCGCCAAGGTCGTCTGACATAAACGACCCCACTGCCGTGAGACGCATCAACCGTCGTGCAACCATGCTCACCCGTAAAACGAATGGTTCCGGCAAAAGAGCCAAACTTGGTGATCCTGGTCCTTCCCTTGCATCAACCGAGCACAACCCGGCTGCACTAATCCCTTTAGGTTTCTCTCTGCGCATTCGACTATGTTGCGACCGCCGTGAAACGACAATCCTTTGAATGCTGGACGCACACCCTTGACCAGGCGCTACTCCGGCCTGCCGTCTTCGAAGTCCCCACGATTCAGAGTCACAGAAGGACGTTTGCCGTTCTGAGGAGTACGTATGCAAGAGACGACCTTCGCCCTGACTGCTGGCGCCGGCCTCAAGGCATATGCGACAAATGACGTGGGTGAATCCTCCCTTACGATGTCAAACGGCGACCTATCCTCGCCGAATGGCTGCCCTATCCAGAGCAGCCATTCTGGTGGCCGATTGTCTTCAGTGGCTTTACTCCAAGTGGCGACAACGATATCGGACCGTTTTTCGTACGCGAAGCCTAGTTTCGACACAGCGTCATCTTTTTCCGATTCAACTAAAAAGCTGAGCGGGTCATTCGGTCCACCTATGTGGGCGCCGCCGCGCTGCAAGCAGGCCTCGATAGTGCCCTCGCGTGATCTTTCGGCCTTCCGGATCCGAGCGGTCGAATTCTTCTGGGCAGGGTCAGCCTGCCCGGTCGATGCGTCTCGTTGAGAGTCCCCACATGCTACGAGCAGTAGCGAGGCACCGCAGGCACCGAGAACCAACACAGTCGATATAAGGCGCCCATGCTTCATCTTCGACACACCGCCCTCCCCCGCGCTTCAAGAGTTCCCCCTTGGGTGCCTCCCCCGACCCCCGTTGGGCTGTGATACGTGACGTTCATGACTACTTTGAACTGATACTCCGTGCCGGGCTCGCACTCAAACGATTGTTCGGCACCGAAGTTACGCCATTTAGGGTCGCTGGGATTACGAAACGTAGTACTTCCGTCCCATATGGGCTTGAACTTGTCGACTACGATCCCAGCGATACTTATATTTCTTCTTCTCTCAAGATAAAATGACACCTTATTTACTGAGTGACCGCCTGGCCATGCGCTCTTTGGGCACTTATACTCCATCCTCGTATAGATTCGGCTCCTCCTAGAGGAAACTCTGAGGCTCATAGTGCAGCCCGTTGGGACCTTGCGCCCATCGAGGTCATACTGGTTAATCGGATCTGCAACGGCGTACTCGTACGCGTTTGCAGATCCTCCTAACACAGGGTCGATCGAGGTGAACCGTCCCATCGCCGGCACGTAGCTGCGGATGCCCATTTGGATCACACCAGACGGCAGCTCGGTTCGACGCTGTTTCCCGCCCAGCCAACCGAACTTGTAGGGAGGCGACTGTTTCGGGTTGCCAAACTCGTCGAACTCGTGGATCAACAAGGGTTTCGTTGCGGACTGGCTGAGGGAAGCAGTCGCGGCGACATCCCCATGCAGATTCGTAAGTGCGAGGTAGACGGCGCCGCCGTGGTAGCGGACGGCCGCGAGGCCACCATCAATGCCGGGAATGTTTCGGGTCCAGCTCGATCCGTAGTCGATCCAGGCAGGGGAATCCGAGCCGCCAGCGTAGTGATAGGTCTCGTTTGCCGTCTGGGACCCCGTCTGGATGCGCTGCCGCTGCCTGAGCATGGCATCGAGCTCGTACGTATTCGTAATGCCATCCTGCGTCTGACTGCGAACGAGGTCGTTCACGTAGTAGCTACTCGCCAGCGTACCCCCGCCCGAGTAGGCGCTGGGAAGGCTGGTGATGCGCCCGTAGTCGTCGTACACGATTCCCGTTCCGATCAAGCGGTCAGCCTCGTCGTAGCTGTAGCTCTGGACGGTCCCAGTCGAGCTGGTGTCGCAAGCGCCGCCAAGGCCAGCCGCTCGAGTCGTGAGCGATTTGCGGTTGGAATTGGCGTCGTAGGCGTAGGCGCGGGTCGTGCATTCACCGCCCTGCGGGGTGTCCCTGACCAGCGTGAGGCGGCCGGCCTTGTCGTAGGTGTACTGCTGAGAGGATTGCGTGCTGGTCTGCGCCACCCACTGCCCGTGGATCGACTCCTCAACGTCGAACTCCAGCCACGTGCAGGCGGAGAGGCAGTTCGTGGTCTTCTCGTAGGTGAGGTGCACGGGTGCGCCCACCTCGTCGTAGGTGGTCTCGGCCACGAGGCCGTTGGGCAGGCCTTGTTCGGTGAGATTGCCGTCGGCGTCATAGGTGGCCGAGAACGTCCCGGCAGCGGAGTCGGTCAGCGAGATAAGGAGACCTGACGTGGGGTCGTAGCTGAAGCCCTGGGTACCTTTGCCGTCGTTCGTGGACGCTGGGCGACCGAGCAAGTCGTAGGTCGTGGTCGACGTATTGCCGTCGGCGTCCTGGTAGGCGACGGGGCGACCGAGGGTGTCGTAGCTGGTCGTCACCGCCTGGTCATCGAACCCTTCGCACGAGGACGTACAGACGAATCGCTGCGTGAGAGGCCTGCCCGTTCCGGTGCTGTAGAGGGTCTCGCTCTTCGGGATCGGCGCG
>DASTYR010000281.1:0-7824 GCA_035764795.1 Solirubrobacterales bacterium
GTCGCCCGCCGGCGACCCCTCCGCCTCATCGCCGCCCGGCTGCCCGGCCGGCAGCTCGACCGCCGCTGGCAGGGTCTCGGCGTAGGTCCCGATAGCGCCCTCGTCGATCCGCACCGAACGAGCCCTCGCAGCGACGCACGCGCAGGCGGCGCGGACGCGATCGGGAAGCTCTGCGGTCACGTCTCCAGGCTCTGGGGTCATATCTCCAAGCCTTTCACCGGCCAGGTGTGGCGACTTTTCCGTCATATACGCGGATAAGTCGCCACACCCGTCGCTTGAGGGCCGCCGCGGCCGGGTATTTCGCCGCCAAGGCGCGACGATGCGGACTTACTTTCACAGCTGCCCCGCCGATGCCGAGCCGGAGAGCCTGCTGGACCCGGCGCAGCAGTTCACGACCCCCTGGGGGGCGCCGAACCACGGCCCCTGCGACAAGTGCGAGGGGGCCGGCAGCGTTCGCTACGAGTGCAAGTCGTGCCTCGAGGACGGTGCCGACAGCGACTGCCCGGCCTGCGAGGGGCGCGTTCACTTCGAGAGCGTCTGCCCCGCCTGCGAGGGCGGCGCCGTCATCGACCGCACGAAACGTCGCGGCATCGCCGTCTTCCCCTCGCGCGCCGGCCTCTACCGCTACCTCGCCGAGCGCGATGCCGACGTCCGCGACCGGGTGCTGGTCGAGCTGGAAGGCGAGTTGAGCGACGATGGCGACCTCGACGCCGATGCCGGGGCCTTGCTGATCCACCCCTCCCGGGTCGTGGCCGTGCAGCCTTTCGACCTCGAGCTCTTCGCCTCGATCCGCCGACACGCGACCAGCGTCGGCGCCTCTGCCGAGGAGCCCCGCGCGCCGATCGCCTGATCGTCTTGCTAAATGCTTGATTGATCCTGCGCATTCGCCTACCCTGCGTGGCCGTGGGAGAGGCGAGCGACAGGGTCACCCTGATCACGCTGGGGCCGGAGGGCACCTGCCACGAACGCGCCGTCCGCCGCTACATGGAGTTCCAGGGGGTCGAGGACTACGGGATCGAGCTGATCACCGACTTCCACGTCGGCCTCGAGATGCTGCGCGAGGCGCCGGGACCGACCTTCCTCGTCCAGTGCAGCGCCCACCCGAAGGTCCACGAGATCACCGAGAAGTACTGGACCGAGGTCTGGGTCGTCGACACCTTCATCTTCCCGACCAAGCACCTCGTCGTGCTGACCCGGCGCGAGGTCGAGAAGCCACGCTCGCTGGGAATCGTGCCGGCGACCAAGGGCTATGTCGACCTTTCGCAGTGGGACGAGATCGTCGACGTCGCCTCCAAGCCGATCGTCGGCGAGGAGCTGCTGGAGGGGCGCTACGACTCCGGCCTCACGCACATCGAGCACCTGGAAGAGCACGAAGACGAGCTGCGCCTCGACCTCGACATCGGCGAAATCGACACGACCTGGGTCGTCTACGGCCGCGAGAAGCGCTTCGCGGGCGAGGTGATCGGCATCCCCTCCGCCCACCTGTTCGGCGTCCCGCAGCCCGCCTGAGCCGGGCCCGCGGCCGTCGTCGAGCCTCGCCCGAGCGCTACTTCTCGCAGTTTGCGGGAAGCGACTCCGGCAGCCCCTAGCGCGGCGCAGGAGATGGCGCTAGGTTCGCTTTGCGACTGGCAGAGAGCGGCGCCGCGGAAGCCCAGCGGCACGGTTCTCGAAGGTGGCGTGACGAGCTTCTAAGCGCGAAGGCTACGCGCGAGGCAGGCAAACGAGCGCGACCGGCCAGTCGCTTTTCGTTGCCTCCCCTTCTTTTCGTTGCCTCCCCTTGACCGCTTGACCGCGACGTCCGGCGGCCACCGCGACGTCCGGCGGCCAACGCGACGTCCGGCGGCCGACTTAGCTTGTGGGCACCGTGGAGCGCCTGCCCTCCGCGGTCCGCGACCGGGGCGCACCTTGGGAGCCGGCGTCGTGGCGGAACCCCGTGAACCCGCCGCTACTAGCCCGCCCGCTCCCGCCTGCCGCTTCCACGCCGGTCTCATTTCTGAGACCAAAACGGCTGTTAGAGGGTTCTGGCTAGCCGACCGCCGCAGCGAGCAGCCTGGCCGCCTCTTCCATCCCGACGAGATTGGGGTGGACCGGCGCCGCCGGGTTGATCGGCGCGAGCGGCTCGACCCAGCGCACCAGCGGGCTCTTACAGGCGTCGTGTCCGATGCTGGCCCCGTACCAATCGACCAGGGTCGCGCCCGTCCTCTTCGCCTGCTTGGCGATCGTCGCGTTCAGTTCCTTCTGTTTGGCACGCAGATAGGGCACGTCGGCGTAACCGAGCGGCATCTGCGGCCAGCAGCCGGGGCCGGTCTCGGGCAGGATCGCCGCGTAGTTGAGGACGTAGACCTCCGCCGCGGGGGCCCGTTCGCCGATCCCCCGCAGCACCGCCCTCAGCTTGGGCGCCGTCGCGGCGATCCGTTCGGCGATCACGTCCTGGCCACCGGAGTTGTATTTGTCCTGGCAGGGAGTGGCGAAGGGATTCGGGGTGGCGCAGTTTTCGACGATTTCCATGAAGCCGATGTCGTTGCCGCCGATCGTCAATGAGACCACCGCGGTGCCGGCGTCGAGGGCGCTGAACTGCGGCGGGTTCGGTCCGTCCAGCTCGACTTCCTGCGGGGCGGTCATGTCCTCGGTCTCGGCACCGCTGCAGCTGATGTCGCGCAGCGGCAGGCCGATCGACGGAGCGGCAAGATTGGGAAAGTTGTGGTCGGACTTGAGGCAGCCGTAGGGGGAGACCTGCATCGGAATCAGCGGCCCGGCGGTGTAGGAGTCGCCGAGGGCGACATACGTGGCGCCGCGCGCGACTCCCGCGAAAGCGACGAAAGCCGCCAGAAGCGAGACGACGAGGGTCGTCAGACGCAACGACCGGCGGGAATGGTGCGCGGCGCGCTCACCCATAGGTCGCGGTCTACCCGATTTCGATTAGTTCTCAACACTTCCCCTCCGCCGACGGGCCGCAACCGTCCAAATAGGGGACGTCTCAGGCCCGTCGGCAGTGATGCACCTCAGCCAGCCTCGACGTAGGCTGGCTCCCGCTCGCCCTCCGGCGCCGGCTCGTGTCCGTGCACGGGGGCCGGCGCCTCCTTCATCGCGAAGACGGCGACGAGGAGGGCGGCGCCGACCAGGGCCGCGCCCACCACGTAGGCGAGGTGGAAGCCCGAGTTGAGCGCCTCGTTGAAGGCCGTGCCCGCCTCTTCCAGCGAGTGGGTGCGCTCGGTCGCCAGCGTCGCCAGCACGGCGAGCCCGATCGCGCCGCCGACCTGGGCGGAGGTGTTGACCACGCCGGAGGCGAGGCCGGAGTCCTCGGGCGTCGCGCCCGACATCGCCAGCGTCATCAGCGCGGGGAACGACGTTCCGATCCCCAGCGCGACGACGATCATCGCCGGCAGGATGTGGGCGACGTAGTCGCCGTCGACCGGCGTCCGCGCGAAGAGCAGCAACCCGGCGGCGATCATCACAAGGCCCGGGATCAGCGTCCGCCGCGCCCCGAAGCGCATGATCAGCTTCTCGGCGAAGCCGAGCGAGAGGGTGCCCATCACGACCGTCGCCGGCAGGAAGGCGAGGCCGACCTGGAGCGCGTCGTAGCCGAGGATGCGCTGCATGTAGAGGGCGCCGAGGAAGAACATCGAGAACATGCCGGCGACCAGCAACGCCTGCACGGCGTTGGCGCCGGAGACGTTGCGGGAGCGGAAGAGGCGCAGCGGCATCAGCGGGTTGGCGATCGTCGCCTGGCGGTGCAGGAAGATCGCGCCGAGCGCCAGCGAGACCGCGCCGAGCCCGAGCGTCCGGGCCGCGGCCCAGCCGACGTCCTCGACGCCGAGGATCGTGTAGACGCCGAGCATCAGCGAGGCGGTGATCAGGACGGCGCCGGGGATGTCGGCGCCCTCGCCGAAGCCGATGCCCTCATGCGGCTCGACCAGCCGCATCGTGAAGAAGGCGGTCAGCAGGCCGACCGGCAGGTTGATGAAGAAGATCCAGTGCCAGTTGATCGCCTCGGTCAGGACGCCGCCGGCCAGCAGGCCGATCGAGCCGCCGGCCGAGGCGACGAAGCCGTAGACGCCGATCGCCTTCGCCTGCTCGCGCGGCTCGGGGAACATCGTCACGATCATCCCCAGCACCACCGCCGAGGTGAGGGCGCCGCCGATCCCCTGCACGAAGCGGGCGCCGACCAGCATCTCCTGGCTCTGCGAGACCGCGCAGAGCAGCGAGGCGGCGACGAAGATCGCCATGCCGGCGAGGAAGATCCGCCGCTGGCCGATCAGGTCGCCGAGCCGACCGGCGAGCAGCAGCAGCCCGCCGAACGGGATCAGATAGGCGTTGACGACCCAGGCCAGGTCGCTCTGGCTGAAGCCGAGGTCGTCCTGGATAGAGGGCAGCGCGACGTTGACGATCGTGATGTCGAGGACGATCATCAGCACCCCCGCGCAGAGCACGTAGAGGGCGAGCCAGCGGTTGTGTTCGGTGGTGGCGTTTTGCGTGTTCATATGCACAGAGACCGGGCACGCGCCCGAAACTCATCGGTTCCCTCGAAATCAGCTGTGGAGCTCTTCGGGCAGTCCGAAGCGCTCGAAGGCGGCCGCGAGGCGGCCGGGGTCGAACGGCTGCTCTGGCAGCCTAGCGATCTCCTCGCGCGGGAGCTCGTCACTCGCCCGGGTGAGGAAGGCGTCTACCTCGGCGATCTTCCCGTCGCCGCGCAGGGTCAACACGTTGAGGGCGAAGCGCTCGTAGATCTCCTTCTCCGGGCTCCAGGTGTAGAAGGCGATCGCCTCCTGGCCGTTGGCGCGCGTGCGCAGCGTCTTCCAGCGCCATTCGCCCGACATCGGCGAACCGGCGAGGAAGATGGCGATCTGCTCGCGGCCCCGGAACCAGCTGCGCAGCGGCGGCATCGTGAAGGCGGCGTCCTCGCTCAGCATCGCGACGACGGCCTCGACGTCCTCGCGCAGCCAGGCGTCGACGTAGGCCTCGACAGTCTCGCGGACGCGGTCGTCACCGAGCGCCCGCAGCGTCTCCTGTTGGCTTTGCTCGGGCGTGCGCTCCTCGACGGTGGCGCGGGCCCGTTGCAGGGCGCTGTTGATGGAGGCGGCGCTGGTGTCGAGCGTCTCCGCCGCCTCCTTGGCCGAGAAGCCGAGCACCTCGCGCAGGATCAGGGCGGCACGCTGGTTGGCCGGCAGGTGCTGGAGGGCGGCGACGAAGGCGAGCTCGACGCTCTCGCGCTGCTCGTAGCGGGCCTCGGGCGCCGCGTAGCCGTCCTCGACCCCGATCGCCTCGTCGGGATAGGGCCCGATCCAGGTCGACTCGACCAGCGGCTCGCCGGGGCCGTCGTGGGGATCCGACGGCTCGTAGTCGACGGGGAGCACGCGCTTCGGGCGCTTGGCGATCGCGTCGAGGCAGGCGTTGGTGGCGATCCTGTAGAGCCAGGAGCGCAGCGAGCTGCGGCCGGCGAACCCGGGCAGACCGCGCCAGGCGCGCAGCTGCGCCTCCTGCAGCGCGTCCTCGGCGTCGTGGACCGAGCCGAGCATGCGGTAGCAATGAGCGTGCAGCTCGCCGCGGTGCGTGTCGATCAAGCGCGCGAAGGCGTTCTCGTCGCCACCCTGGGCGGCGGTCAGCAGGTCCCGCTCGCCCGCGGCGGTTCCGGCGGCTTCGATTCCCATCGCCCCAGGGTAGCCCGACCGATTAATCCGGTGGTCGCCGCCGGTCTATCTGTGCAGATGGCAAGAGACATCGCCAACCCCGTCGTCCACCTCGAGCTCCACACCGGCGACCGGTCATCCGCCCAGGCGTTCCACGCCGGGCTCTGCGGCTGGCGCTGCGAGGAGGTCGAGGTGGACGGTGACCGCTCCTACCTGGCGCTCGAGCTGGGCGGGGCGGTCGGCGGCGGCATCGTCGAGTGCGCAGCGCCGCGGCCGCTCTGGCTTCCTTACGTCGAGGTGGCGGAGATCGTCGCGGCGACGGAGCGGGCGAGGGCGCTGGGCGCGAGGGTCCTGCTCGAGCCGCGCGAGGGACCGGCGGGATGGCGCAGCGTCGTCTCAGCCGCGGCCGGCGGCGAGCTGGCTTTCTGGCAGGCGAAGCGGTAGGGATAGATCACAAACTCGAAACAGGAGGAATCCGAGATGAGCGCGTTGGGCGAGAGTAAGGTTTCGGCGACGATCGCCGTCAGCGATCTGCAGCGGGCGAAGGAGTTCTACGAGGGCAAGCTCGGCCTCTCGGCGGGCGGCGGCGACGAGGAGGCCCAGGTCGTCAACTACGACTGCGGTGGCGGCACGGAACTGCTCGTGTACGTCTCCGAGCACGCCGGCAAGGCGACCGCGACGGTGGCCACCTGGGAGGTCTCCGGCCTCGAGCAGCTCGTCGACGAGCTCACCGCGAAAGGCGTCGCCTTTGAGCGGTACGAGGAGCCGCTGAAGACCGACGAGAAAGGGATCCTCCGCTCCGAGGGAATGGGCGCCGTCGCCTGGTTCCGTGACCCCGACGGCAACACGATCGCGGTCGGGGAGTTCGAGTCGTAGCTCTTAGTCCTGTGGCGCGTCGTGTCGGTCTTGCTCTTGGCCGCGTGCGTCGTGCTCTTCGTCTTCCGTTCTCAACCAGCTCTCAGGGATATCCAGGAAGACCACTTGAATCACGGCGGCGAGGGCGCCCAGCGCGGTCAGCGCTAGGACAATCACGCTAGGGGGCGGGTCGAGCGACTTCAACACAGGCACGAGGACGCATACTGCGACAAGCGGCCAACCGAAGATGATGATGCGGTTCAACATGGAATGAATTGTATTTCAGACAATGAGATCTGCCAACAGAAATAGGACTCCGATGATCATGCCGGCGAAGAAGCCACCGGCGGTATGAGCGTCGACCTTGCGTTCGCTGCTTCCTCTTAGGACAGCGAAGTAATGCGCTATGCCCGCCAATCAACGCGGTGAGACCCGCGAGAGTCGCCACAGCGCCCGACACCACGTCGATCAGAAGGCCGGCAAGCGGGAGCTCCGGTGGGACGCCAAGAACCATGCGCCGACCGTAGGGCGAGTCGGCGCACATGTGGCGCGCGGAATGTGACAGTTGACTGAATTCTGTGAGGAGGACTTCTCACCGGCCGCGGCGGCCCCAGCTGTGGCCGGCGGGGGCGACCGCGCGCAGCTCGGCGACGGCGCGCTCGCGCAGGCGACGGCGGGCGAGTGTTCGCTCCGAAAGGGGTGCTGAGGGTCGCCGGCGGCGCGGGCACCTTGCCAGGGTGGCGGTGTCGACGTCAGCGCTCCTGGGCAGCGGGATGGCGTCGCCAGCGGCGGGATTCGCAGGGCGCTCGGCCGCTGCCCCGTCCAAGGTCTCGCGCCACTCCAGCTCGGCGACCTCCGAGACGAGCACGTTGGTCGTGCCCTCGCGCCGCTCGAGCCGGCCCTTGGCGCGGACGAGGGGCGAGGCGCGGACGATCGCCCGGTAGCGCTCGTAGACCGATCCGGGCACGATCAGGTTGACGGTGCCGCGCTCGTCTTCGAGCAGCATGAAGACACTCCCCTTGGAGGTCTAAGGGCGCTGGCGGGCGACGACCATGCCCGCCACCTCCACCGTGGCGCCGTCGTCGACCCGCTCGAGGTCGGCGCTGCGCCGCAGCTCGGGGCCGAGACTGGGGCGCATCAGGGCCATCGGGTGCTCCCCCAGCGTCATCCCAATCGAGCGGTAGTCGGCGATCGCCTCTCCCCAGGCCCCAAGCGGCTCCAGCGCCGGCGCGCCGGGCACCTCCAACGGCAACGCCATCTGCATCCCCTCCCCGTGCCGCACTCCCGTGCCAACGATCCCCGCCTCCCACAACGCCCCGCGCCGCTCGCCCCCGGACGCGGC
>DASTYR010000282.1:0-6938 GCA_035764795.1 Solirubrobacterales bacterium
CACGCGCTTCGCGCTTAGCGACGGATTTGGAGCGCGGCCTGCGGCCGCGCAAGCTTCAGATTGCATATCGCCGCCTGCGGCGACATTCCATCGAAGGGACATCGGCGCGGCTCCCAGACGCCCGGTCGTCCTTCGCGGGAATGTCGCGAAGCGGCCTATGCAATCTGTCTTCTGCGCGGCGCAGCCGCGCACGAGATTCGTCGCTAAGGCCCCGCAGGGGCCGTGCGACATCAATTCCCGCGAAGGACGACCGGGCGTCTGGGGGGATAGGCATATGAGCGACGAGCTCGTAGCGCTGGCTACGCGGTTGATCGGGTTCGACACCTCGGAGCCCGACGTGATCCTGGAAGCGGCGGGGTTCGTCGAGGGGTGGCTGGAGGCGCGGGGGATCGAGGCTGCGACGGACGAGGTCCGGGGCTTGCCGGTGCTGCGGGCGGAAGTGGGGCCCGAGGGTGCGCCGACGGTGGTGCTGCATGGGCACCTCGATGTGGTGCCGGGGCGGCCGGGGCAGTTCGACCCGAAGCTGGAGGGGGACGCGCTCTACGGGCGCGGCGCCTACGACATGAAGGGCGGGCTGACGGCGATGCTGCTGACGACGGCGGCGATGCGCGATCAGGACCGGGTCCGGGTGCGGCTCGGCATCGTTGGCGACGAGGAGTCCGAGGAGGAGGCGGATCGCGGCAGCGACTACCTGGTCGACAACGGTTTCCTCGGCGACTTCGCGATCACCGGCGAGCCGACCGACCTGCACATCGGGATCGAGGCCAAGGGCGTGCTGGCGCTGCGCCTGGAGGTGAGCGGCGTCGCGGCCCACGGGGCGACGCCGTGGCTCGGCGACAACGCCGTCCTCAAGGCACACGACGTTTTCCGCAGTATCGAGTCGCTACCGTTCGCACGGCACAGCTCCGAGCTGTTCGACCGCCCCTCGATCAACCTGGGCAGGATCCTGGGCGGCGACGCGCTCAACAAGGTGCCCGACCGATGCGCGATCGACGTCGACATCCGCTACCTGCCAGATCAGGACCCGGCCGAGATCGTCGAGCAGGTGCGTGGCTTGCCCGACGCCGAGACGACGGCGTTGTTCACGCGCCCGCCGGCGGTCGTCGATCGCGACTCGCCCTTCGTGCGGGCGCTGCGCGAGGCCGCCTCGGCGCACCACGACGGCGAGCCGATGAGCGTCGGCCGCGACGGCGCCTCCGACGCGGTCTCGTTCCTGCGCGCCGGTGTGCCGGCGGTCGAGTTCGGTCCGGTGGGGGAGGGCCACCATGGCCCGGCCGAGTGGGTCTCGATCTCCTCGCTGCAGACTTACCGGCAAACGCTCGAGTCGTTCCTGCGCTCGCTGCCAGACCGGCTCGCGTCCTGAGGTCGCCGCGGTGATCGAGGAACCGTTCAAGAAGCCGCCTCCCGAGGGGGACGGCACCGAACCGCCGAAGCCAAAGCGCTACTGGTGGCGCTTCACGCTGGCCTCGACCATGATCGTCGCCGCGACCGCCGCGGCGACGGCAGCCAGCATCCTCCTCTACGTGGGCAGCATCGCCGATGCGCTCTCCCACAACGACGTCCTCAAGAGCAAAGTCGATCGCGTGCTCGCCAACACCGAGGGCGGCGAGCCGCAGAACATCCTGATCATGGGCTCCGACAAGCGGGCGAGCGAACCGGAAGATCCCGGCCGCTCCGACACGACGATGCTGCTGCGGCTCGACCCCGACAACGAGGCGATTGCGCTGATGTCGATCCCGCGCGACCTCAAGGTCGAAATTCCCGGGGTCGGAACCGACAAGTTCTCCTCCGCCTACGCCTACGGCGGCCCCAAGCTCACCCTGCAGGTAGTGAAGGAACTTACGGGGCTGCCGATCAACCACGTCGTCAATGTCGACTACCTCGGCTTTGTCCGCGCCGTCTATGCGATCGGCTGCGTCTACGTCGACGTCGACCGTCGCTACTACCACTCCAACGTCGGCGTGCCCCCGTCAGAACAGTACGCCGAAATCAACGTCCAGCCCGGCTACCAGCTGATGTGCGGCAAACGGGCCCTGCAGTACGTCCGCTACCGCCACACCGACACCGACTTAGTGCGCGCTGCCCGCCAGCAGGACTTTCTCAGTGCCGCCCGCCAGCGGGTGCCGATCGCCGACCTGGTGCTGGGCCGCAACGACCTGATCGACGTTTTCACCAAATACACGACCTCT
Organism: Solirubrobacterales bacterium; assembly: GCA_035764795.1. Lineage (GTDB taxonomy): Bacteria > Actinomycetota > Thermoleophilia > Solirubrobacterales > 70-9 > VRUE01. The sequence continues at coordinate 2,190 of DASTYR010000282.1, forward strand.
GACATCAGCGACACGAAGGCGATGCTCGAGGTCCTCGACCTCTTCATCGCCTCCCGCAACGCGACGATCAACGAGGTCAACTTCCCGGCCGAACTGGGCCCCAGCTACGTCTACGCTTCGCAGAGCGCGATCGACGGGGCGGTTGACCAGTTCCTCGGGATCGAAGCCAGCGGGGGTGGCCGAGGTGAAATCGAAAAGGCCGATCCCAAGCCGAAGCGCAAGCAGGGCAAGGCGAAGAAGCGCAAGCGCAAAGAGAAGCCGAAACCGAAGCTGAAGCCGAAGCCGCCCGGCAGCGACGAACTGGTGCCGGCTCGCGAAGCCGGCGAAGAGGAGGCGAAGATCGTGGCCCGCAAGGTCAGCCACGGCTTCCCGGTCTTCTACCCGACCCGCCTGCCGGCCGGGGCCGCCTACGAGGAAACGAACCTCGAACTTCACGTCGTCGATCCGCGCGTCTACCACTTCAAGGACACCGATGGCGACCGTCATGGCGCCTACCGCATGGTGCTGACGCTCGAACGCTCCGACGGCCTCCACTACTTCGGTGTGCAGGGCATTCAGGGCTGGGACGATCCACCGATCCTCAACGGGCCGAGCATCACCCAGGAGATCCGCGGTCGCGACTACGAGGTCTTCCTCGACGGCGACCGCATCCGCCTGATCGCCTGGCATCGGGGGGACAACACCTACTGGGTGGCGAACAGCCTCCTGCGAGCGCTCACCAACGACCAGATGGTCGGCATGGCGCGCTCGGCGAGGGTCAAGATTCCGAACAAGAAGCGACGGGGCAAGGGGGGCAAACGGTGAGCGAGCGCAGAGAGCCGATCGGCGTCATCGGTGTCGGCTGGGTCGGACTGGTCACCGCCGCCTGCTTCGCCGAGCTCGGCCACCGGGTCGTGGCGCGCGACATCGTGGCAGAGAAGGTCGAGGCGCTCTCGCGTGGCGAGACGACGATTCACGAGCCCGGGCTGGGGGAGCTCCTCGCCCGTAACGCCGATCGACTCGAGTTCACCACCGAGATGGGGAAGGTGCTCGAGACGGCGCGGATCCTCTTCGTCTGCGTCGACACGCCGCCGACCCGCTCCGGCGACGCCGATCTCTCTCGCGTGCGCTCGGTGGTGGCTGAGCTGAGCGCCGGCGGCGACCACGTGCTGGTGATGAAGAGCACCGTCCCCGCGGGCACCGGCGAGGCGATCCGCCGTGAGGTCCCGCAGCTCTCCTACGTCTCCTGCCCCGAGTTCCTCAAGGAGGGCTCGGCGGTCGAGGACTTCATGCACCCCGACCGGGTCGTGATCGGCGCCGATCCCGGCGACGAGGAGGCAGGCGACGCCGTCGCCGCGATCTACGAGCCGTTGGGTGGCGAGCTGGTGCGCACCGACGTCGCTTCGGCGGAGATGATCAAGCTCGCCTCCAACGCCTTCCTGGCGACCAAGATCTCTTTCGTCAACGAGATCGCCAACGTCTGCGAGGAGGTCGGCGCCGACGTCGCCGAGGTTGCCCGCGGCATGGGACTCGACCAGCGGATCGGCTCGTCCTTCCTGCGTGCCGGCATCGGTTATGGCGGATCGTGCTTCCCGAAGGATGTCTCCGCCCTCAAGATGCTGGCCGGGAACACCGGCTACCACTTCCAATTGCTTAACGCCGTAATCGAGGTGAACGAGCTGCAGAAGCGGCGGGTGGTGCAGAAGCTGCTCGCCCACCTCGGCTCGCTGGCCGGCCGCAAGGTCGCCCTGCTCGGCCTTGCCTTCAAGCCTCACACCGATGACATGCGCGAGGCCTCGAGCCTCGTGCTGGCCGCGCGGCTGCAGGGGGAGGGAGCCGAGGTATCCGCCTACGACCCCGTCGCCAACGAGGCCGCGCAGGGGCAGCTCACGGGGGTGGAGCTGCGCGACTCCGCGCTGGACGCGCTGGACGGCGCCGACGCTGCGGTGCTGGTCACCGAGTGGCCGGAGTTCAGGCAGCTCGACTGGGGCGCTGCCGCCGCTCGCATGGCACGGCCCCTGCTGGTCGACGGCAGGAATTTCCTCGATCCGCAGCAGATGAGCGCCGCCGGCTTCGAGTACGAGGGCATCGGCAGGGCGGTTGGCCGCGCCCCCTCGCCGACGGCGGCCGACTGAGACGTGCAGGCAATCGTCCTGGTCGGAGGGGAGGGGACGCGGCTGCGGCCCCTCACCGAGAAGGTGCCAAAGCCGGCGCTCACCCTGGTCGATCGGCCTTTCCTCGCCTACATGGTCGAGTGGCTGGCCCGCCACGGAGTTGAGGAGGTCATCTTGGCTTGCGGCTTCCTGCCCGACGTGCTGCGGGCGGCGCTGGCGGGAGAGGAGGAGCGTGCCGGCGTCCGCATTCGCTACGTCGCCGAGCCCGAGCCGCTCGGCACCGCCGGGGCGATCCGATTTGCCGCCGAGCAGCTGGGGGAGGCACTCGGCGAGCGGTTCCTGGCGCTCAACGGCGACGTCCTCACCGACCTCGACCTGAGCGCACTGCTCGCCTCCCACGAAGCGGCTGGAGCGACGGCGACGATCGCCTTGCACCCAGTCGACGACTCCTCCGCCTACGGCCTCGTGCGTAGCGGCGAGGAGGGCGAGGTGGTCGAGTTCCGCGAGAAGACCGGCGATGCGGTGCGCGGGGAGATCAACGCCGGGATGTATGTGCTGGAACGGTCGGTCCTCGAGCTGATCCCCCCCGGGCACAACGTCTCGATCGAGCGCGAGGTCTTCCCGCGGCTGGTCGGCGCCGGGCTCCACAGCTTGCTGCTGGAGGGCTACTGGATGGACATCGGTACGCCCGATCGCTACCTGCAGGCGAGCTGGGACATCCTCGAGGGACGGGTGAAGACGGGGGTCGAGGCCACCTCCCCGGGCATGCTGATCGCCGCCGACGCAGAGGTCGCCGCGGATGCTCGCATCGGCCCGCTGGCCGTCGTCGGACCCCGTTGCCGGGTGGGGGCGGCCGCCGAGGTCCAAGAATCGGTTCTGCTCGGCGGCTGCGAGATCGGAGCGGGGGCGCGTGTCACCGGCTCGATCCTCGCGCCGGGCGCCGCGGTGCCCGCTGGAGCGGCGCTGGACGGCGCCGTGATCGCCGCGGATGAAAAGGTCCCCGGTTGATGCTGGACGACGTCCTCGGCATTCCCGACCATCTCCGCGACGCGCTCTGGCGCGTAGAGACGGCGCGCCTGGAGCCGGCACCCTCGGCGGGCCTGCTGGTCTGCGGCGTCGGTGGCTCGGCGATCGGCGGTGACCTGGCCGCCGCGGCGCTCGGCGCGCGCCTGGTGCGCCCGCTGCTGACCGTTCGGGGCTACGAGCTGCCGAGCTGGACGACGGACGAGTGGACGACGCTCTGCGTCAGCTACTCCGGCGACACGGAGGAGGTCCTCTCCTGCTTCGATCGAGCTGGGGAGCTGGGTGCGCGGCGCGTCGTCGTCACCACCGGCGGCGCGCTGGTGGAGCGGGCGCGTCCGCATGGCGTGCCCGTGGTGGGCCTGCCGGGGATCCTGCGGGCGCCACGCAGCGCCGTCGCCTACATGCTCGTCGTCGCCGCCGAGGTGGCGGCCGCCTCGGGCGCGGCGCCGCCGATGCGGGACGAGATCGAGGCGGCCGCGGTGGGGCTGGAGGGACGGCTGGCGGCGCTGCGTGATCGCGCCACCGAGGTGGCGGCTCGGCTCGAGGGTGCGATGCCGGTGGTCCTCGGCGCGGGTCTGACCGCCGCCGCCGCCCGGCGTTGGAAGACGCAGCTCAACGAGAACGCCAAGGTGCCTGCCTTCTTCTCCGAGCTTCCCGAGGCAGACCACAACGAGCTCTGCGGCTGGTCCGGCGCTCCCGACGGTGCCCCGCTCGCCGCCGTCCTGCTCGAGGATGCCGACCAGCACCCGCGTGAGCGCCTGCGCTTCGGGCTTACGGCAGAGGCAATCGAGGCAGAGGGTGCGACGGCGATCCGGATCGAGACCGAGGGTGAGAGCCGAACCGAGCGTCTGTTGTGGGCGGTGATGCTCGGCGACCTCGTCTCCCTGGCGATCGCCGAGTCCCGCGGCGTCGAAGCGTTGCCGATCGAGGCAATCGACGCCTTGAAGGGCGCGCTCGGTCGCCTCTAACAGCTGCGGTCGGCATCGCCTGCCGACTCGAACGCCGCGACGGCGACCGTCGCCTCGATGTCTTCGCCGCCGTCCTCGGCGAGCCGCGCGCGGCTCTTCTCCTGGGCCGTCCAGACCTTGTCCATCGCATCGGCGACGGCGGAGGCGACTTCCCGCCAGCCCTGTTTGTCGACGACGATCGAGGTGCAGCCGAGCTGGTGCTTTCGCTCGCCGAAGAGATCTTCACCCCGCACGGGCGCACCACGCTCCAGAACAGACTGCACGAGGGTTGCCGGCGGGTGGCCGGGGCCGGTGTGGACGGGGCGCGAACGCGCCAACCGGCGAGTCGGGGTGGCAGTGGGGGCGAGCTCGTACTCGCAGTCCTCGGCCCGGCGAGCGATATCGGGCTGGGCCATTCGCACGCATCCCGTGGCTCGCAGCACGCGCAGGTGGTACGAGACCACGCCCGGCGCCTCACCGACCAGTGTCCCCAGCTCGCGCGCGCTGGCCGGCTCGTCGGCGACCGCCTCGAGCAATCGGATGCGCGTCGGATTCGCCAGCGCTCTGACGACCTGCATGTCCACGAGGGGGGTCCCTTCTGCAGCGGTTTGAAGTTTGAATACGGAAAGTTTCGTTCAGGTGATCCGCCATTCTTGCGTATTCGAGGGGGCCTTCAAGAAAAGCTC